>JAQGOI010000198.1 GCA_028293685.1 Lysobacteraceae bacterium
GCAGCTTGGGATTGGCGACCGCGGACTTCGAGGCGATGGCGATATTGGCGCCATCGCGCGCTGCACGCAGCGCAATCGCGCGCCCGATGCCACGCGAGGCGCCGGTGATGAACAGGGTCTTGCCGGACAGTGTGCTCACGCATTGTTCCTTGGTTGAAAAATGGGTTGCAGCGGTCAGGGTTTCGGGCCCTGGCCTTCGTTGTCTTCCCAGTGCAACAGCTTGCGCGTCACGAAGCGATACACCGGCTTGCCGGTCGCAAACCAGGCATTGCTCAACCACCAACGGCGCTGCAGCAACCGGCGCTCCACCGCTGTCAGCGCCTGCGGACAATACATGCGCTTGTGCTTGAGCAGATGACGCAGGTCCTCGCGCGCCAGCAGGCGCATCCAGCGCGCACGCGGGTGACCACGCACGGCCAACTGGAAGTCGATCAAGGCCGGCCGACCGTCGGCGAGCACCAGCCAGTTGGCTTCCTTGGCCAGGTCGTTGTGCGCGACGCCCCGCCGGTGCAGCGCCTGTAGCAATCGCCGTGCATCGTTGAAATACGCAATATCGCCACGCGGCGGGCACTGGTACATCGCCGCACCGGCCATGTAGCTGCGATCGAGTCGACGGCCATCCCAATGCAGGAGCTGCGGCGTATCGGGCATGCCCGCAATACTGCGCAGCGCCTGCGCCTCGCGCCTCGCCAGCCACCACGCCGGCAGGCGCAGCCACAGCGGTACGTGGCGCAGATCGCGGCGTACGAATGTCCCGCCGACGTCACGCATGAGTGCGATCCGTCCGAAACTGTCGGCCTTGAGTGACTGGATTTCGACGGCGTCGGCCTGCGTCATCGCAACAGTGTATGGCAGCAGCAGCGGCACATTTGGTGTGATGCCTAGGAGAGCAGCGCCACCAGCTGGTCCAGCCGGTCATGCGGATCGTCCTGTTGCAATAGCGCCAGGCGTTGCTCGTCGTCCAGCGGGAGCCATTCAACCAGCCGCCAACCCACCCACGCCGAATCATCCAGGCGCGCAGGAGTGGCCTGAACACCTGCCTGTTCCAGGATGCGTTCCAGGATCAGCACGAGCACGGCGTGCTCCGGACGCACGGGATCATCGGCATCCAGTTCGCACCATTCAATCGTTGCCAGGATCAGCCCGCTGTCGTCGACATGGCGCTGCCGGACGTGGAATCGGCGGCGACCTCGCACGCGCAACGTCGGAACGCCATCCGTACCGGAAGAAAAATCCTCGATGCGTGCTTCGGTACCAAAGGATGCGGTCAACGAATCATTGCGTGCGTGGCCGTCAACCGCCAGACAGATACCGAAGTCCGTATCTCGACGACCGCATTCGCGCACCAACTCCAACTGCGTCGATGCGACCAGACGCAACGTCAGGACGCCGCCTGGTACGAGGACCGTGTGGTATGGCAACAGCGGCAATGTCGTCGAGGCCGCAGCGTCCATCGCCAGACTGGATCAGCCCTGCAGTGCCGCGAGGAATCGCCTGGGCGCGTCGTCGAAGCCGCCGTTAGACATGAACACGACGTGGTCGCCAGCGCGCGCCTGCTTGCGCAGTGCCGCGATCAGCGCATCGACGTCGGCGGTCGCGATGCCCTCGCCGCGCAAGGCTCCGATCACCTTGCCCGCGTCCCATGCGAGTTCGGGACGTTGCAGGAATACGACCATGTCGGCGGCGGCGAGCGATGGTGCAAGCGCGTCGGCGTGCGCGCCCAGCCGCATCGAATTGCTGCGCGGCTCCATCGCCGCCACGATCCGCGCGCTGCCAACGCGTGCGCGCAGTCCGCCGAGCGTGGTGGCGATGGCGGTCGGGTGATGGGCAAAGTCATCGTAGACGGTGATGCCACCCGCACTGCCGATCACTTCCATACGACGCTTGACGCTGCGGAAATGAGACAACGCCGGCAGCACGCTGGCGACGTCGACACCGACCGCCTCGACCGCAGCAAGCGAGGCCAGCGCGTTCATGACGTTGTGGCGACCGAGCAGTGGCCAGTGCACGTCACCGATGGCGTGGCCGTCGCGTACGACCGCAAATGCACTCCCGTCTGCGTTGATCAGCTGCGCGGTCCAGCGGTAGTCGCCGCCATCCAGGCCAAAGCGCTCGACCGGCGTCCAGCAGCCCATCGCCAGCACCTGTGCCAGACGCTCGTCTTCTCCATTGACGATCAGGCGACCGCGGCGCGGAACCGTGCGCACGAAATGATGGAACTGACGCTGGATCGCTTCGACATCGGGAAAGATGTCGGCGTGGTCGTATTCGAGGTTGTTGAGGATGGCCACGAGCGGCCGGTAGTGCACGAACTTGCTGCGCTTGTCGAAGAACGCCGTGTCGTACTCGTCGGCTTCGACGACGAATTCGCGACCGCTGCCTATGCGCGCCGAACCACCGAAGTCCTCCGCAACTCCGCCGATCAGGAATCCCGGCTCGCGCCCGGCCGCCTGCAGCAGAAACGCAAGGATGCTGGTCGTGGTGGTCTTGCCGTGCGTGCCGGCGACGGCAATCGTGTCGCGCCCCGGCAGCACGCGTTCGGCCAGCCATTGCGCACCGGACGTGTACTTGCGGCCGTCATCGAGCACCTGCTCCACGGCGGCGTTGCCGCGCGAAAGCGCGTTGCCCACGACGATCTCGTCGCAGTCAGCGGAAATATTGTCCGGCGAATAGCCTTGGCGCAGGGTGATGCCCAGGTGCTCCAGCTGTGTGGACATCGGGGGGTAGACGGCCTGGTCGCTGCCTTCGACGTCGTGGCCCAGTTCGCGCGCCAGCGCGGCGACGCCGCCCATGAAGGTTCCGGCGATGCCGAGGATATGCAGTTTCATCGTCGAGCGTCAGCCGACCTCGCGCACGGGCGCGATCGCTTCGATGATGCGCTTGAACACGTCGTCGAGCGTGCCGACGCCGTCGACCACCGTCAGCTTGCCCTGCTGCCGGTAGTAATCGACCACCGGCGCGGTCTGTTGCGCATAGATCGCCAGCCGCTTGCGCACCGATTCGGGATTGTCATCGGCGCGGCCTTCGGCCTTGGCGCGGCCGGCTATACGCTCGACCAGCAATTCGTTGTCGACATCCAGCTGCACTGCGCAATCCATCGGCTGACCGATGCGCGCCAGCAATGCACCCAGCGCACTGGCCTGCGCCAGGTTGCGTGGGTAACCGTCGAGAATGAAACCGCCGGCTGTGTCGGCACGCGAGAGGCGCTCTTCGAGCATGCCCAGCAGGATCGCGTCCGAAACCAGGTCGCCGCGCGCCATGATCGCCTTCGCCTCCAGGCCCAACGGGCTGCCGGCGGCGACTTCGGCGCGCAACAGGTCACCAGTCGAGATATGCGGCACCTGCAGGTAGTCCTTCAGCCGTGTGGCCTGCGTGCCTTTGCCGGAGCCCGGCGCGCCCAACAAAACCAATCGCATCGAATGACTCCAGATAGGCACGCACGGCAGGAGGCCGGCGCGTCGAAGCGGTCGCTCACTGGGGCTCGGCATCACCGGGGACTACACTCGCCTGTGCTGTCGCGCCCCGCCAAACGGCGGGCCAGCTTACCGCATCCAGACCGCAACCTTCCCACGGGACGCCAACCACGATGACTGCTGGAACCTTGCTGTACGCGCAATCGGGCGGTGTCACCGCCGTCATCAACGCCACCGCAGCGGCGGTGATCGAGGCAGCGCGGGCACGGCGCATCAAGGTCCTGGCCGGCCGCAACGGCATCCTTGGCGTACTGCGCGAAGACCTGATCGATACGACCAGGGAATCGGCAGCGGCAGTCCGTGCACTTGCGCAGACACCGGGCGGCGCCTTCGGCTCGTGCCGGGTCAAGCTCAAGTCGCTGGACGAGGACCGCGCCCGCTATGAGCGCCTGCTCGCGGTGTTGCGGGCGCATGACGTGCGCTGGTTTCTCTACAACGGTGGCAACGATTCGGCAGACACCGCGCTCAAGGTGTCGCAACTGGCGGCGACGTACGACTATCCGCTGACCTGCATCGGGGTGCCGAAGACGGTCGACAACGACCTGGCGATTACCGACTGCTGCCCGGGTTTCGGATCGGCGGCCAAATACACCGCCGTATCCGTGCGCGAAGCGGCGCTCGACGTCGCCGCAATGGCCGAGACGTCGACCAAGGTTTTCGTCTACGAAGCAATGGGACGGCATGCGGGCTGGCTCGCGGCGGCCGGTGGACTGGCCGGGCAAGGTCCCGACGATGCACCGCAGGTCATCCTTTTTCCCGAGCGCGCCTACGACGAAAACGATTTCATCGACAAGGTCCAGGCGACGGTCGCGCGCGTCGGCTGGTGCGTCGTCGTTGCTAGCGAAGGCATCCGCACGGCCGATGGCAGGTTCGTTGCCGATGCTGGCGCCGGAAAGGATTCGTTCGGGCACACGCAGCTCGGCGGCGTAGCTGCGCACCTAGCCGCTCGCGTCAAGGATCGGCTGGGCATGAAGGTCCACTGGACGCTGCCCGATTACCTGCAACGCTCGGCGCGCCACATCGCGTCGAAGACCGACCTCGACCAGGCGCGCGCGGTCGGCAAAGCTGCCGTGCAATTCGCGTTGAAGGGCCTGAACGCGACGATGCCGGTGATCGTTCGCACGAGCGACCAACCGTATCGCTGGAAGATCGAAGCCGTTGCGCTGGACAAGATCGCCAATCGCGAAAAAACGATGCCGGCGGATTTCATCCGCAAGGATGGTTATGGCATCACCGCGGCCGCGCGACGCTATCTGGAGCCGTTGATCCGCGGAGAGGCTTATCCGGCGTATGCGCGCGATGGCCTGCCGAAATATGTCGCCCTGCGCAATGTGCCGGCAACAAGGACGTTGCCGGAGTGGACCGGCTGAGCAACTGGTACTGGTCCCTCTTGGCAGGCGCGCGATGACGCGATACCGTGCGCGCTGCAAAGGGGAAACAGATGACTCACGCAAGGACGCGTGCCGCGTTGTCGGCAGTGCTGTTGTTTGGCCACGCCTTTTCGTTGGCCCATGCCCAGAACACGCCTTCCCCGGGTGCCGCGGCGCCGACGACCCGGCCAGCCGAAATGACACCCTGCTGCGTTGCCACAGCGGGCACGGTGGTCGACCTCGAAACAACCGAGCCGATCAGTTCCAGGGATCGTAAGCACGGCGACCTGTTCGGTCTTCGCTTGCACACGTCGCTGATACGCGGCGGCCTCGTCGTCATTCCGGCCGGAACCACCGGCGTCGGGGAGATCGTCCACGCGGATCGAGCACGCGGCGGCGGCAAGCCCGGAGAACTGATCCTTGCCGCCCGTTACCTACAGATCGGGGACCAGCACTTGCGCCTGCACGCATTGCGGCTGGGCGCGACCGGAAAAGACAATGCCGGAACGGCATTAGCGGTCAGCATGGCCATCGGTGTGTTCGCGCAATTCATCCACGGCGGCGAAGTCGAAGTCCCGACCGGAACGCTGGCTCAAGCCAGGTTGCTTGACGATTTCACTCCTGCGGACGTCCGCGGCACACCGACCGTTTCCAATGCAACTGGAAGCGCCGCTCCCGCTGTCCTGGCGAACGATCCGCTGCCGCTGCAGGCAAGCCCTTCACCCACCACTGTTTCTCATCCGGAGTAACGATCCATGCATTCGACCATTCGTCTCTCGCTGCTGTCCGCGCTGTTGGCAATGACAACCACCGCCGTTGCCCAGCAAGCGAGCCCCACACCGGCAAGCGCGGTCCAGCCCGCGGCAGTCGAGATGCCCGCTCCTGCCGCGACACCTGCATCGGTACCTGTCGCTGTGGCGGCTCCCGTTTCGATACCGGCGCCGGCAACCGGCAATATCTCCGCGCCGCCACCAGGAAAGGGCCAGATCGTATTTTTCCGTCCTTCCAAATTCGCTGGCGGCGCGATTGGATTCAAGGTCCGCGAAGGAACGACCGAGCTTGGAAAACTCCGCAGCGGCAATTACTTCGTGGCCGCCGTTGACCCGGGTGCACATCAATACATCGTGCATTCGGAAGCCAAGGACATCCTGAACATGGAAGTCGAGGCTGGGGAGACCTATTACG
>JAQGOI010000239.1 GCA_028293685.1 Lysobacteraceae bacterium
TACCAGCATTTCGGCAAGGGTATCCACACCTTTACGGTCAACGCCCTGTTCGTTGCGGAGAAACAACGGCTCGATGCGACCTACGGGGCCGGAAATTCCGAGCATCTGCATGACTCGCTGCAGGCCATGAACATCAACGGCAGCTACTGGTATCGCGACACATGGGGCGCCACGCTCGGTGCCTTCGCCTACAACGGCAGTGCCGATGCCGTGCTTTACGGCGATACGCGCACGCCCAACACCCAGGGCGGCACCGTGGAGCTCAACTGGACACCGGGCCACCACGACATGGCTGGGACGAGCACCCACGACTCCCACTGGGCGCATATGCGCCTGGGAGCCCAGTACACGTTTTACAGCCGCTTCAGCGGTGCGACCGGCGACGTCGAGGGGCGGCCGGCCAGCGCCAACAACACCATGTTCGTTTACCTGTGGGTAGCGCTGTAACGGGACATCGATTTCCTTCAAAAGGCCAACACCATGCGCACGCTCACCCTGTTGATACTCGTCCTCGCACTCCTGGCTTTTCTTTTTGCCGCCGGAGCCGCTCGTGCGGACAACTGCAGCATCGACCTCAAGGTCGGCGACAGCATGAAATTCGACCAGCGGACCGTTTCGGTTTCCTCGACGTGCAAGAGCATCACCATCCACCTTGCCCATCAAGGCCAGATGCCGGCGCAATCGATGGGGCACAACGTGGTCATCACGTCGACGGACGCTTTCCAGTCCGTTGCCAACGATGGGCTGAAAGCCGGCCTGTCCGGCAACTACGTGCCACCGAACGACAAGCGCGTGATCGCATCGACGAAGATCATCGGTGGCGGCGAGAAGACGACCAGTTCGTTTGCAGGCAGCCTCCTGAAGCCGGGCGCGGCCTACACGTTCTTCTGCTCGGCGCCGGGGCACTCGTCGGTGATGCGCGGCCAGTTGCTGGTCGAGTAAAACAAGCGACGCTCCCAGACGTAGTCCCGCACAGCCACACATTCGAGAAAGGACATCACATGACCAGCAGCACATCGACCGGAAAGCACTTCGCACTGGAAACACATCACCAGATCAATGACTGGTCCGATCGGCTCGCGTTCGGCATCACCCGGAGCCTGAGGTTCCTGGCCGACACGTTTTTCGCCAAGCGCTACGGCAATCGCGCCATCGTCCTGGAAACGATTGCCGCGGTACCCGGAATGGTCGGTGGGGCGCTGATCCACCTGCGCTGCCTGCGCCTGATGCGCCACGACCACGGATGGATCCGCGCGCTGATGGACGAGGCGGAGAACGAACGCATGCACCTGATGACATTCATCGAGATCGCCAGGCCGAACTGGCTCGAGCGGATGCTGGTGATGGTCGCGCAGGCACTGTTCTTTACTTTCTTCCTGGTGCTGTACCTGCTGTCTTCGCGCACCGCGCATCGGCTTGTCGGCTATTTCGAGGAGCAGGCCGTGATCAGCTACACGCAGTACCTTGCTGAGATCGATGCCGGACGCGTGGAGAACGTGGCTGCGCCGAGGATCGCGCTCAACTACTGGGATCTTCCGGAAGGCGCACGACTGCGCGATGTCGTGATCGCGGTGCGCGCCGATGAGGCCGAGCATCGCGAGGTCAACCACGCGTTCGCCGATATCCTGCAGCAGTGCGGCCAAATCACATCGATGGAGATCGTCGAGAACCTGCATCCGGCGCCGATTGCCCCCAGCATCTGAACGCCGTCCGGCGCAAAGACGGGACTGAGCCTTTCAGCGCGAAGGGACCTGGCCAGCTGGTGTAGCCTTGGTCGGTGACTGACGCGTCAATCATCGACCTCACACTGCTCCAGCGAAGTTGCGGGCAATGCTCACTGCGGGAACTGTGCCTGCCTGCCGGTATCGGGTCCGCCGGGGTGAAGCAGCTGGATGCCATCGTCAAGCGACGGCGTCCGGTCGAACGTGACGGCCGGCTGTTCCGGGTCGGAGATCCGATGCGCGCGGTCTACGTCGCGCGCAAAGGGGCCTTCAAGACCATCAGCGTGAGCGAAGAAGGCGAGGAGCAGGTCATCGGGTTCCACCTTCCCGGCGAGTTGATTGGATTGGATGCGCTCGGGTCCGGGGCGCATCGCTGCGAAGCGGTCGCGCTGAACACCTCGAATGTATGTGAAGTCCCGTTCGATGAGTTGTCCCAGGTGGCCGCGCAGATTCCCGGACTTCAGCAGCAGCTGATGCGCGTCATCGGCCAGAGCGTGAGCCGTGACCAGCAACACATGGAACTGCTCTCACGCCGTCAGGCCAACGAGCGCATCGCGCTCTTCCTGCATGGCTTTGGCGAGCGGTTGCGTCATGGCGGGCAATCGGGCACCGACTTCAGGCTGCCGATGAGCCGGGAGGACGTCGCGCACTTTCTCGGGCTGGCCTTTGAAACCGTCAGCCGGGGCTTCACGCGGCTGCAGGATGAAGGCTTGATCGAAGTGGATGGACGCCGCATCAGGCTGCTCGATGTCGAGCGCCTGGATCAGGTTGCGCATGGTGTTGTCGCGACAAGGACAACGGCTGTGGCGTCACTGGGCCATTGAGTCGCGGAGACATCGCGCGAGCCTGTAGATCGGATGTGTCAAGACGCTTCCGTCGCGTCAGGCCCCGCTATGGCGCCGGAGCGCAAAGCCGCTTTCAAAGTTGCGCAGGGAACGCCGTAGCGGGTCGACGAACTGCAGGCCTGCTGCGAGCAGCTGCAACGGATGGGAATGGTCGTCCCGCGCAGGACGCGCCAGTCGCGGGTAGGTTGAATCGTTCTCGATCGGGGCACCGAGCGCCGCCATGTGCACGCGCAACTGATGTTTGCGTCCGGTGACTGGCTGCAATGCATAACGCCATGACGGACCCCTGCGCTCGATGACATCAATACGTGTCTCGCTGTTGGGCGCACCGTCGACTTCGTGCATGCGGAAGAACGGTTCACCGCGAACGATCCGGGTCGTACGCGTCAACGGAAATTCCAGTCCGGGCAACGCCGGGGCGATCGCTTCATAGCGCTTGCGGATGGCGTGAGTGCGGAACAGCGCCTGGTAGGCATCGCGCGTGGCGGGATTGGCGGAGAACAGCACCAGGCCGGCGGTATCGCGGTCGATGCGATGCAGCGGAACGAGGTCCGGATTGCCGAGGCGATGGATCAGTCGCGCGAGCAGTGTTTCGCGCACGTGCGGACCCGCAGGCGTTACCGGCAGGAAGTGCGGCTTGTCGGCAACGACGAGGTCGTCGTCGGCGTGCAGCACGCATTCTTCGAACGGGATGACAGGCTCGTCGATGACTTCACGGAAGTAGCGGATCTCGGCGCCCACCCGGTACGCGGCATCCACGTTCAAGGGCGCGCCTGCCGCGTCGAGCACACGCCCGCGCGCGAAGCGGTCGATCCAGACATCGCGCTCGATCGCCGGGAAACGCGCGCACAGGCAGTCGAGCACGGTGCGCCATGGCCCAGGTGGGAGTTGCAGGCGGCTGAAGGCGGTGCCGTCAGTCGACATGGACGCGCTCCGGGATATAACGAAGCGACATGATGAGGGCAGGAAGCTGCACCTGCACACACCTCGCCGGCCAAAACAAAAGCCCCGCGACGGCGGGGCTTTTGCGTGAAGCTGACGGTGACGTCAGCGGAACGAATACGCGCACGGTGTCGGCGAGAGCACGCCGGCGTTGTTGTTCAGCTGGTCGAGCCAGTTCTTCAGCTGCTCCTGGTCAGCGCGATGGGTGTTGCCATCCGGGGTCAGCGGATAGTTCCCAAGCGACGTATTGGCATCCGCCATCAGCTGGTTGATCGTCCGGTGTGCGGGCACGTAATAGTCGCTGCCGGCGACCAGCCCGTTGTAGACGTTCAACTCCATCGCCGACAACTGCACGGACAGCATGTAGGCCATGTTGACGGCGTTGCCGTTGAGCAACCAGGTACGCAGCGAGGCGTAATTGGCCGGATTGAACGGCGTGCCGTTGGCGTTGGCAAGATTCAGCGACACCAGCATCGCAAGATCAGCGCTACCTACGAGTACCTGCCCGTTCTTGTTGCTCCAGAAGCCGAGCGTACGTCCGTTGGGAAGGAACGTGCAGTAGTTGCCGAATGCGACCATGGTCGTGCCGTTGATCACGACAGTCAGCGGGCCGGCGGGATTCTGCGGCGAACCGTCGTGGCCGGTATAGATGGTCGTCGAATTGATCCAGTTGCCCTCGACCGGAGTGCCTTCGGTGACGGTGTAGTCGGTGTCGGGTTGCAACAGGTTCCATGTGGTAGTGCCGCCGGCGCCGGTGTAGTGGGTGGAGTCGACGCTTTGACTGGTCGACCTGAGCGTCATCTTCCAGTCGGGAAGATCGATGTCGCCGGAATCGAAGAGTCCGTTCGCGTTGGTGTCATAGAACTTGTATGCCTGGAGCGCGCCGGTCTGCGGTGGCGTCGTGCAGTTGATGCGGAAATTGTCCGTCTTGGTATTGCCCGGAACGAAACCGGCCAGGCCGCAATCCGCCAGCCCGGTGCCACTGCAGGCGGCGTTGAAGTCGCTGATGCGGGTGATCCAGGTCTTGTAGACGCCACCTGCGTTCGGCGTGTTGGCATACGGCATCAGCTGGATGCCAAGGCTTCCGCAGGGACTGGTCAAGCCGTTCGCATGGGTACCCAGGTTCTGCGAAATCTCACCGCCCTGCACACGGAACGCGCGGGCTGCCACGCCATCGCTGGACAGCAGCACCGCGCCGGAGGGGTCGGTCACCTGGAAATAATAGTCGCCGTCTGCCAGCGCACCTCCATTGCAGCCGGGAGCGTTGTTGGGGCCACCATTGAGGTAGACATCCGTATTCTTCAGGTAGTTGTTGCCGTTGACGACGGTACCGGTTTCGTCGGTCGTGAAGATCGCGCCGCTGATGCTGGTCGCATGGGCGGCGCCGCCGAAAAGGCCGCAGGCGATGAGCAGGCAGAATGTTGTTCTGCGAGACGTAGTTTTGCGGGAACAGGAATTTGTCGCGTCCATGAGACACCTCAGAGGAAGGGAAAGTAGCGACCTCCGCCTCCGACCACGACCCGTGGCGTACCGCATGGGAAATGAGTTCGCTTCCGAAAAAGCGTAGTCATGCATGTAAACCGGCCAATTCTTTACACTCCCGGTCGAAGGTCCCGACGAGCGGTTGCAGATCACGCCGACATCACGCGTCAAAAAAATCTACGACATCGGCTCGGGTGGCGCCTGCGCCGGTTCCGGCGGGAGCGGAATGAATTCCTCGTGGTCCAGGTCCGGCAGTTTCATGCGTCCGGCCGCCCAATCGGCCTTGGCTTGGCGGATGCGCTCCTTCGACGAGGAAACGAAGTTCCATTCGATGAAGCGCTCGCCGATCGGTTCGCCGGCCAGCAGCATCAACGTCGCGTGGCCGTTGGCGGTGACGGCCGCGCGACGACCGCGCGAGAACACGATCATCTGCCCGGGACCAAACGTCTGGTGATTGATCTCGACCGTGCCATGGACGATGTACACCGCACGTTCGACGTAGTGCGACGGGAACGGCAGCGTCGTGCCGGGTTGCAGACGGCAATGCGCATACGTCATCGGAGAATGCGTCTGCACCGGTGAGTGCAGGCCCCAGGCGTCACCTGCAATCAGGCGGACCCACGTGCCTTCGACGGTGAATTCCGGCAGCGCTTCGGCGTCGTGGTGGCTGAAGGCCGGATGGATTTCCTCGTCCTCCGTCGGTAACGCGACCCACGCCTGGATGCCGTCCATGCGGCCACCAACGGCACGCGCTTTCTCGAAGCGCTCGGAATGGGTGATGCCTCGACCGGCGGTCATCCAGTTGACGTCGCCGGGACGGATCGGTTGTTCGGAGCCGACACTGTCGCGATGCATGATCTCGCCGTCGAACAGATAGGTGATCGTCGACAGGCCGATATGCGGGTGCGGGCGGACATCGACCTCGCGCGGAATGCCGGGCGCGAAATCCACTGGTCCCATGTGGTCGAAGAAAATGAACGGGCCGACCATGCGACGCGATGCCGCCGGCAACACACGCCCGACCTCGAACCCACCCAGGTCACGCCGCCGCTGGTCGATCACGCGCTCGATCATTGCAGCCTCCATCAGGCCGTATGACGCCCGCAGTGTGCACCGGATCGAGCACGCATCGCGAAAATGGCCCTCGCAGCCGCTTTGGAGGGTGGCTCCCTACCAATGGCGGTTGGCGAAGCGCCCTGCCCGTGGCAGGATCGCCGGCTTTGCGCTCGCTATCGCGTCAGGGGACGCGGCGCGCGTCAATAGGGGCGGCCGGGGGCACGCACATCGCGCCCGGCTTTCCCCGCTGCCTTGGAGAACACCTGGTGCCTTTTACGCCTGCCCGCTCGATGCTTGCCCACGCCATCCTGGCCTGCCTGCTTGGATCCGCGACGCTTCCCGCCCTTGCGCAGGACAGCGTCGAACTTGAAACCGTGGAAGTCACCAGCGCCAAACTGCCGGTCAACCTGCGGGACGCGACGGCGTCGGTGTCGGTGGTGACGGGCGACGATCTGCGCGCCCGGGGCGCGACCGACCTGCGCACTGCGCTGTCGCTGGTGGCCGGCGTGGATATCGCCCCGGGTGGCGACGGCGGTCCGGCCGGCTCGGTGCCCGCGTTGTGGGGCCTGCGCGAGTTCGACGCGTTTTTGCTCGTGGTCGATGGCATTCCGTGGGGCGGCGCGTTCAATCCGGCGCTGGTGACGATGAACCTCAACAATGTCGACCGCATCGAGGTCGTCAAGGGCGCGGCGCCGGTCAGCTACGGCGCGACCAGTTTCGTCGGTGTCATCCACGTGCTGCATCGTGCGGCGGGACAAGGCCCGGCGACGGCCGAAATCGGCGTCGGCAGCCGCGGCAGCGCGCGTTTTGCGGTGGCGCTGCCCTTGTCGAATACGAGCGATCGCTGGCAGCAGTCGCTGATGTTCGATGGCGAGCATCAAGGCGTGGCGTCGGATCGTGGCGGCTGGTCGCGCTGGCACGGCCTGTACCGCGGCGCCGCGCAGGTGGGCGAAGGCAACTTCACGCTGGACTTCGACAGTTCACGCGTGCAGCAGCAGCCGGTCAGCCCCCATCCGCGCGAAGGCGCAACACTGAGCGACCGTGTGCCGCGGGATGCCAACGACAATCCGCGCGATGCACGGCAGAACGAGGGACGCACGCAGCTGGCGCTGGGCTATGTGCTGCCGACGGGCCTGGGCGAGTGGAGCACGCGCCTTGCGGTCGCGAAGAACAACGGCGAGACGGTGCGTGGCTTCCTGCGACCGGACTTCGCCGATGACGGCGTCACGCACAACGCCGATGGCTATGAGCAGGCGCGTCATTCGCGCGAGGTGTACTTCGATACGCATATCGCCAGCAAGTTCGGCGAGAAGGCGACGCTGGTCTGGGGACTGGACCATATGGACGGCTCGGGCAGCCAGCACAGCAACAATTTCGAATATGCCGTGCTGCCCGATGGCAGCAATGCACCGGACTGGCATTCACTGCATATCGACGAGAGCACGTCGCTCGATGACCACCGTCAATTCACCGGCGTCTATGCAGCGCTCGACATGGCCGTCACCGATGCCTGGCGCTTCGATGCCGGGCTTCGCTACAACCACACGCACGAAACACGCAGCGGCCAGGAGATCGACCTGACGGGCGACACACCAGTCGTCAACGCGAGCCAGGGTATTCCGCAGACCAACAATCGCTGGTCCAGTGCGCTGGGCACGAGCTATCGCCTGTGGCAGAGCGGTCGCGACTATGTCACCGCGTATGCCAACTATCGCGACAGCTTCAAGCCGGCGGCGATCGACTTCGGACCCGAGGCCGAATCCGACATCCTGCAGCCTGAAACCGCACGCAGCGGCGAACTGGGCATGCGCGGACAGCATCTGGACGGACGCCTGCAGTGGGATGTATCGGTGTTCCGCATGAATTTCGAAAACCTGGTGGTCGCGCAGGACGTGGACGGCGCGCCCGGATTGACCAACGCCGGCAACGAGCATTTCAAGGGCGCGGAGTCCGAAGTGAAATGGCGCTTCAACGACAGCTTCAGCGCAGTGGGCACCTGGGCGTGGCACGACGCGCGCTTCGCCGATTACGTGCAGCTGTTCGACGACGTACCGACGCAGCTCGACGGCAAACAGCTGGAACTGTCGCCAAAGCAGGTGGGCAGCCTGGGGTTTCTGTACTCACCCGATGAAGGCTTCCGCGCATATGCGACCGTCGCCCATGTCGGTTCGCGCTACCTCAGCAAGCGCAACACGTCGATCGCTGGCAGCTACAACACGCTCGATGCCGGAATCGGCTACCGGCACGGCCAGTGGGAAGCACGGCTGGACGGCACCAACCTTGGCGACCGACGCGATCCGGTTGCAGAAAGCGAACTGGGCGATGCGCAGTTCTACCTGCTGCCTGCGCGCGCGGTGTGGGCCAGTTTCCGGTACGCGTTTGCTGCGGAGTAAGCACGCGTCGTGTTGCGTAGGGCGAGGTTGATCCCCGCCCTATTCTTCTGATTCGGACGCGAGGCTGTCGAGGATCTCGCTGATCATCCGTACCTGCGCTTCGGTCTGCTCGGCGCGGATTTCCATCGCCGCATCATCGGGCGGGCGGATCTGCGAGCTGGCGACAATCATCGACGAGATGCGCCGCCATTCCTCGCGCAGCGCGGCTGGATCCGGATGGGTCGCGGCGACCGCGCTGAGCAGCGCGTGGTGCGCATCGGTGATGGCTTCGAGCTGGATCGTGCGGGCGAGTGCGACGTCGATGCGGTCACTCGCGTATTGCAGGGCTTCCTGCAGCGACTCGAAATGCATCTCGGACATGGTGTTCTCCCACAGACGGAGGACCGTAGCCGGGCGGCTGTCGGGGTATCGCGAAACCGGCTGTGGACGGTTCGGCATTCAGCCCGCCCACGCCGACAGGTCCTGCTTCACTGTAGCGATATCGGCCCACGGGTCCTTGCGCCGACGCTTGAGGCGTGCAGGCACGTCCTTGAGCGTGAATGCATCGCCGCGGGCCAGCGACTTGAGTTCGGTCCAGGCGATGGGCATCGCAACCGGCGCGCGGTCGCGCGCCCTCAGCGAATACGAGGCCACCGCGGTGGCGCCACGCCCATTGCGCAGGTAGTCGACGAAGATCTTGTTGGGACGCAGCTTGAGCGTCGAGACCGCAAGAAACCGTTGCGGTTCCGACTTGGCCAATGCATCGGCGAAGCCCTTGGCGAAACGTTTGACGATGTCCCAGTCGCAACCCGGATTCAGCGGCACCACGACATGCAGTCCCTTGCCGCCGGTGGTGCGCAGGAACGTCTGCAGCCCGGCCTGCTTGAGCAGGTCACGCACGTGCACGGCCGCCGCCTTGACCTCCGTCCACGGCACGCCCGGCCCCGGATCAAGGTCGAACACGACCCGGTCGGCGACATCGGGGTTGTCGGCATGCGATCCCCACGGATGGAATTCCAGTCCGTTCAACTGCACCAGCTCCATGATGCCCGCCGCGTCGTACGCAACGAGATAGTTGGCGGCGTTGCCGGCTTCTTCCTTCAGCCGCACCAGGCTGACGTGCTCAAGCCCCGGCGTGTGGTGCTTCTGAAAAAAACACGCTTTCCCCGCCCCGTCGGGGCAACGGATGATCGACAACGGCCGCCCCTCGATTTCCGGCAGCAGGTGATCCATGACCGCCAGGTAGTAGTCGGCCACTTCCTGCTTGGTGATGTGACTGTCGGGAAAGATGATCTTCGTCGGGCTGGTCAGGCGCATGGGCGGCGCTGGCGCGGGCGATGCCGCCTGTTTTGAAGTTCGCGGCACGGCGCTCGCGGTCTTTTTTGCCGGCGCCTTTTTGGTCGCCGTTTTGGTCGTGTTGCCCTTTCGGCGATCGGAATCCGCCAGGTCCGCGATGTCCTTGTCCAGCCGGACGGCCTTCAACGACGCTTGTCGCAGCACGCCGGAACCGCCGGTGCCGCGCACGAAGACTTCGACAACGAACATCGGCTCGAACCACAGCGCACCGCGCACCTCCTTGCGGACGGCCTCTTCGATCTGCACCGTGGGCTTGGTGCTGCCGGCCTTGCCGATGCGTTTTGTGATGTCGCGAATCTGCTCGTGGCTGAACCCGGAACCGATACGTCCGACATAACGCCAGCCGAGCTGGGGATCGGGTCGCGCCAGCAGCAGTGATCCGAAGCCGCCGCGATTGCCCTTGCCCGGTGTGTATCCGACCACGGCGAATTCGTCCGAATCCAGGCACTTGGTCTTGCGCCAGTCGTCACCGCGCCCGGGGTGATAGGGCTGGTCGGCGCGCTTGGAGATGATGCCTTCGAACTGACGCTCGCTGGCCAGCGCGTATGCGGCCAGGCCGTCACCGACGATGTGCGTGCTCAGAGCAAGATGCGGTGGTGGGTCGGCAAGCAACTCGGCGAGCAGCGTCTTGCGTTCGATCAGTGGCGCGGCGTCGATGGCGATGCCGTCGACATGCAGTAGGTCGAACAGCGCGTACGCAAGCGCGCCCTGCTGCTCGCCCGACAACGTCGCCTGCAGCAGGTTGAAGTCCTGCTGCGTGCCGCTGCCGGCAATCAGTTCGCCATCGAGTGCCGCGCTCTTCAGGCCCAGTTGTTCGATGGCCGCGGCGATCTCGGGCACCTTCGTCGTCCACTCGATCGCGTTGCGCGACCAGATGCGCGCCTTGCCGCCAACGACGGTGGCGACCAGGCGGTAGCCATCCCATTTGAGTTCGTGGATCCACTGTTCGCCTTCGGGCGGTTTGTCTCCGAGCTTGGCCAGCTGCGGTGGAAACGCCTCGTTTTTCAGCGTCGCCTTTTTTGCCTTCGTCAGCTTCCCGGCTTTCTTTGCCCAGTCGACCCGGCGCGGCTTGCGCCTGGGCGCGACCGTTGTCTTGTTTTGTTTGTCGGGTTTTCCGCGACCCGAACGCCTGGCGTCATCCTCGGGTGGCGGAGTGACGTCGGCGAGCAGGTCGTCGGCTTCCTCACTGCCCGCGAATTGATCGTCCTCCTTGAACAGCAGCCACTGCGGTTGCTTCGCTGGCTTGCCGCTGCGCACCAGGTGCCAGCCGCCCTTGAGCTTGTTGCCGAACAATTCGAAACGAAGATGCCCCTTGGCGAGTTGCGCTTCGGCATCGTAGGGCGTGGCCCACACGCCGGTGTCGAACAGCGCGACGTGGCCGCCGCCGTATTGACCTTTCGGAATCTCGCCTTCAAAGCGGGCGTAATCGACCGGATGATCCTCGACCTCCACGGCCATGCGCTTGACCGACGGGTCGTAGCTGGGACCCTTGGGTACCGCCCACGACTTGAGCGTGTCGCCCACCTGCAGGCGGAAGTCGTAGTGGCGGCGCGAAGCGTGGTGCAGCTGCACGACGAAAATCGCGCGTTGGCCCTCCGGCAGCACCTTGCCCGGCGCAGGTTCGCGCGTCTTGTCGAACTGGCGCTTGCGCTGGTACTGCTGCAGGCTCATGCGGGTGTGCGCGTCGCGAGCCATCCTCGCTACGCCATGCTCGACAGCAGGACATGAAAGGTGCGCGAATTCAGCTGTGTTGTAGGAGCGGCTTCAGCCGCGAGCCTTACAGGTCAGTCAGCACGGCAAGAACTCGCGGCTGAAGCCGCTCCCACAGGGACTGCCATCAGGCCCAGGGATCCTGCAAAACGATGTTCGCGTCGCGATCCGGACCGGTCGAGACCATCGCCAGCGGGCAGTCGGAGAGCTCTTCCAGCGCACGCAGGTAGGCACGTGCGGCGGCGGGAAGTTTTTCCCACTCGGTGATGCCATGGGTGCTTTCCTCCCACCCCGGGAATTCCAGGTACACCGGCTCGCATTCGTTCCAGCCCTCGGCATCGAGCGGTGCGTACTCGGTGCGTTTGCCGCGGTACTGGTAGGCGATGCACATCTTCAGCGTCGGCATGCCATCGAGGATGTCGAGTTTGGTGATGCACAGCCCGCTGATGCCGTTGATCGCGACCGCGCGCTTGAGCGCGACGATGTC
>JAQGOI010000363.1 GCA_028293685.1 Lysobacteraceae bacterium
TCGGCGACGGGCAGCAGCAGGGTGTCGAGCGCGGGATCGCCGGCGGCAGGCATGGTTTGGCCGATCTGGGGAGCGGCGATTCTACGGGCAGCCCGGGAACGCGGGGGCGGGTTGACCGGATGCGAACATGACTGCGTCCATCATGCCGGCCAGACGAAGCACTGGAGTTGAAACATGCGGGCACTGTTTGTTGGCGGCACCGTGGATAACAGCGAGCTGGACCTGGATGGCGCGCAACCACCGGCGAACTACCCGCCCGATACCGGTGGCGGACGCCAGCGTTACCGGCTGCACCATGTCGGGCGCAACGACGACACGATCGTCTATGCCGTGTACGCGCCGCCGGAGCTGGCTGACAACGAAGTCCAGCGGATCGTCGGCGAACGCGATTACGCCCGCCGGTTCGGCACCGGGCCGGGTGCCGGCCGGGCCTGACGGTCGGGGGTCGGCGCGTTCGGATCCGGGGGCGCGACCCGCGTCGTTGGCTCCGGCGGCGACGGGTTCGGCAGGCGGATGACGTCGGCGATTTCGTCGAGCCAGATCGTGTGGATGCCTGGATGGGCAGGATCGTCTTGGCTGATGACGTCCAGTCGCAGCAGGGCGTTGATGCCCTCGCGCCCGCTCGGATCGAAAAACACCTGCATGCCGGGAGTCGCCTCCACGATGCCCTCGAGGGAAGTGCCGTCGTTCAGGACGATCCGTGCGCGCAGGCTTTCCGGCAATTGCGTGGCGAAGGTTTCCAGGCGATCAATATCGGCCGGTTGCGTGTAGACGCGCGGGGCGACGCGGCTCATGGGCGCCGGCTCTGCGCTGCGGTTGCAGCGGCGGGCGTCACCCGCCAGACCCGTCCGCCCACGTCGTCGGCCACCAGCAGCGCGCCGTCCCTGGCGACCGCCAGTCCCACCGGTCGCCCCTGCGCATGGCCTCCCGCGTCGAGAAAGCCGGTCAGCACGTCCTCGGCATCGCCGCTGGGCCGGCCCGCGGTGAAGGGCACGAAGATCACCTTGTAGCCGCTCTGCGGGCGCCGGTTCCAGGAGCCGTGCTGGCCGACAAACGCACCGTGCCAGAAGTGGGCAGGGAGCAGGGTGCCGTCGTAGAACGCCAGGCCCAGCGAGGCGGTGTGTGCGCCCAACGCGTAGTCGGGCACCAGCGCCGCGGCAACGCGATCCGGCTGCGGCGGCTGGACGCGCACGTCCACGTGCTGGCCGTAATAACTCCACGGCCAGCCGTAAAATCCGCCGGCCTGCACGGCCGTCATGTAGTCGGGTACCAGGTCGTTGCCGATTTCGTCGCGCTCGTTGACCGCCACCCACAGCGCGCCGCTATCCGGTTGCCAGGCCAGGCCGGCCGGGTTGCGCAGACCCGAGGCGAACGTTCTCGTGGCGCCGGTGCCAGGGTCGATCTCGTCGATGGCGGCGCGCCCGGTCTCGGCCGCCAAGCCGTTTTCGCCGACATTGCTGTTGGAGCCGATGCCGGCATACAGGTGCCGGCCGTCGCGACTGGCGACCAGGCTCTTGGTCCAGTGATGGTTGATCAGGCCGCCCGGCAGCGGCGCGACGGTACGCGGCCGGGCGTCGATGCGCGTGTCACCGGTGTGGTACGGCACCGCCACCACTGCGTCGGTGTCGGCGACGTACAGCGTGTCGCCGACCAGGGCCATGCCGAAGGGCGAATTCAATCCCTGCAGCAGCACCGATTGCGTCTCCGCGACGCCATCGCCGTCGCTGTCGCGCAACAGGCGGATGCGGTTGGCGCTCGGCGTGCCCGATCCCGCGCGATGCATCAGCAACTTCATCACCCAGCCCTTCAGGCCCTTGCCGTCCTCGGGCTTGGGTGGGGCGTCGGTTTCCGCGACCAGGACGTCACCATTGGGCAGCACGTACAGCGAGCGCGGATGGGCCAGGCCGGTGGCAAGCGCGTTGACCGCCAGGCCGCTGGCCGGCGTCGGCATCGCGCCTGGCGGCCAGCCGCGCGCCGGAGCGATCGCCACGGTGGGGATCAGGCTGTGCGCCGGCGGCGGCAGCACCGGGTTGGGGCCCATGTCCTGATGCGCGAGCTGCTCTGCGCCGCTCCCACAGCCGGCGAACGCCAGCAGGCCGGCAACGGTTGCCAGCCGTGCAAACGTGCCGGCGGTGGCAACGCGAGTCATTGGGGCCCGCGCTGCCGGACACTCATCGCGGCGACGAGGTCGCAGCGCGCGCCTTGTTGAACTCGGTCTGGGACAACTTGCCATCGCCGTTGGTGTCGTACGTGGCGAACTGGCTCGACAGTGCGTCCGAGCTGGCCAGCTCATCGCGGCTGATGCTGCCGTCGTGGTTGGCATCCAGCTGCGAGAAGGTGGCGTTGCTGCTGCTCATGCCGGACATCGAAGTGCCAGTGCCGCTGGCGGCACCGCTTTCGCTGCCGGTGGTGCCCATCGTGCCGGTGCTGGTGGTCGTCGAGCCCGACGTGGTTCCACCCATGCCCGTGCTGCCCGTCGTATCGGTGGTGGTCGATGTGGTGCCGGTGCCGGTATCGACCGTGGTGGCTGTCGTGGACGAGGCCTCCGGCGCAGTGGATGCCGTGCTGCTGTCGCGGTCCGTGGCGCAGGCCGCGAGCATGGCCAGACCCGGGGTCAGCAGGGCAAGCAGGACGGTGGTTTTCTTGATCATTGCAATCTCCTGGTGGCTGCGGGCGCCGTGCCCGCGTGGGGAAGCGCGTCCTCCAGGGCACGCTCCGGATCCCCCTCCCGCGAGAGTCACAGCGCCGCCGTAAAGAGGCGGTGATGCAGTCGGTCACGCTGCGCTTTGGCGCGGTAATCGCCGGCGCCACGGGATCAGCGCCCGCGGGCGCCGGCTTCACCGGCGCGCGCCGCTTCGCCGCTGAGCACGGCGGCGGCGGTCTGTGCCTGTCCGATCAGGTAACCCTGCGCGTAACGCACGCCCAGTTCGCGCAGACGTTGCAGTTGCTGCGGCGTTTCGACGCCCTCGGTGATCACTTCCGCGCCGATGCCGTGGGCCATGCCGACGATGGCTTCCACGACCGCCATCGCGCGCGGGCTGTCGAACATGTGGCGCGCGAACGCCTGGTCGACCTTGATGAATTCGAAGCCGAGCCGGTACAGGTGCGTGAGGTTGGAATACCCCGTGCCGAAATCGTCCAGTGCAAACGGAATGCCATGCTTGCGGCAATGCTGCATGACCGCGTCGACCGGGGCGTAGTCGAGCATCCGGCTTTCGGTGACTTCCAGCTTCAGCGCGCCGGCGGGTAGTCCGGCCTTCTGCACGCGCGACACGACCTGCCGCGCCATCCCCGGTTCCACCAGCTGCTTGGCGGACAGATTGACCGCGATGCTCGGCAGCGGTGCGGCGCCGGATTCGCGCAGTTTGACCAGCACGTCGATGACCCGGTCGAGCACGTACTCGCCGACCGGCACGATCAGCGACGTTTCCTCGGCGAGTTTGATGAATTCCGCCGGCGATACCGCGCCCCTGCCCGGCAGGTCCCAACGGACCAGTGCCTCGTAACTGGTCACGCGCCCGGCAGGAATGTCGTACAACGGCTGGTAGCGCACTTCCAGCGTGCCAGTGGCCAGGGCATCGCGCAGTTGCGTCTCCAGCCGGATCTTCTCGATGCCGCCGCGCTCGGAGGGATCGTCACTGGCGCTGTCCTCCGACGGCAGCGCGGAATCGGCCGGAAGGCTCGCGATGATGTTGCGCACGTGGCGCAGCAGGTTGTCGACCAGCGTGCGCACGATCGGATCGCTGCTGTCCAGGCGAGCCAGGAACTGATCGTGTTCGATCGCCAGCAGCACGCAGTCGCCGCGCGCGATCGCGGTTGCGCTGCGCGGCGCGCCGTCGAGCATGCCCAGCTCACCGATCAACTCCCCGGCGCCGAGCACGCCATGGCTGATTTCGCGGCGTCCCTGCACCGACACCAGTTCGACGCTGCCGTGCTCGACCAGCCAGGCGCAGTCCGAGGGATCGCCCTGCCGGTACAGCACTTCGCCCGCAAACAGTTCGCGCTTGACCGCCATCCGCTTCCCCAGGTCAGATCCGTCAGCGCGATCGCCGCCACTGCCTGCGCAAGGGTAGTGCAAACGACGCGCGGCGCGGCGGGCGCCGTGCGCGACCCACGTCACACCTCATGTCGGTTTGCTGCGCTGATACAGCCCAAGCAGCAGACCACTGCCCACCGCGTGCTGGCGCAGCAGCTCCAGCAGTCGGCCACGGCCGGGAGCTTCGCCGCGTGCGGGGACGCAATCCAGCGCGAACACCTGGAACGCGTAGCGATGCGGCCCGTGGCCCGGCGGCGGATCGGGCGGCAGGTACGCGTGTTGCAGGTACGAGTTGCGGCCCAGGTCCACGCTGCCGGTGGTCGCCATCGCATTGAGGACGCCTTCGCC
>JAQGOI010000266.1 GCA_028293685.1 Lysobacteraceae bacterium
GGTTACGGGGCGGACGACGACCTGCCGGGACTGGTCCTGCTCTCGCCGAATGGGCCCGGGCTCGTGCTCAACCTGGACTTCACCCGTCCGACGGTCAGGATGCAACGCAACCTCGCCGGCTTCCTCAACAGCGTTGCCTACGAATTGCGCGCGGCCGGTGGTTCGACCAGTTTCGATGCCGCGATGGTCGTGCCCACCGGGCTGATCGCACCGGTGATGAAGATCGATGCCTGCGTGGGTAGCTTCAACACCACGCTGGGCCGCTGCGATGGTGCACCGCTCTACCAGGTCGATGGCGGACCAATGTTGACGGCGACCGGCAACACGGGTGTGCAATCGTTGTATCCGCAGGTGCTGGGCGCGGTGCCGTATTACGAAGTTCGCGCCTTCCTTGTCAGTGGCATCGCCCCGTCAGTGCTGTCGGACCTGAACCACGACGGCCAGGTGACCGCGGGTGACGCGAAGCTCGCGGGTTACAACGTGATCTCCAATGAAGAAGTCGTGCGCGTGCGTGAATATTCGACCGACATCTGCACCGGCGTGCCGCTGGTGGACGTGGTCTACGCGGATTTCGACGGGAATGGCTATGCGACCTCGCCGTTCGTGTGCCCTGCAGGGCCGGGCCAGATCACCCCGATTCCACGGTGATCGGCGTCAACCGCCCAGTTGCGCCAGCAGTTGGGCGGCTTCGTGGCGCGCGGGCTCCAGGTCCAGCCTGAGATCGCTCGGACTGCCACGCAGGACCGACTGGTGCGCGAACGTGCGGGCCTCGCGCGCATTCCCCTGCCTGGCCAGCGCGCGCGCCAACGCCAGCGCATAAACGTCGTACTCGTAGCCCTTTGCTGCCACGGCCACGCGTAGGGAGCCCACGGCTCCGGCGACATCACCCTGCTGCAGGCGCAGCAGTCCCTGCAGGTAGTCGGCGGCTTTCTGTTCGGTGCGATCGGTGATGTCTGACGTGGCGAGCGCGCGGATCGCCGCGATCGTCGCGGTGGCGGCCGTGACATCGCGCGCCTCGATTTCCGCCACACCGCGGGTGAACAGGTAACGCGTCGCACTGCCCGGGGATTGGCGTACCGATTCGGCTGCCAATTGTCGGGCCTGAACAACGTCGTGCTGATCGAGCATGCAGCGCGAACGGGCGGCCAGTTCGAGCGCCTGTCGCACTTTTTCCGCCGCGATATCGCCGTGCACGCGATCCAGCGTCGCCAGGGCAGCGGGGCAATGGCCTTGCGCGCGCAGCAGGGCCGCGAGGTTGAACGCCGCGGTGATACGCAGCGAAGGCGCGAGTTTGCCAGGCGCCAGAAGAGGCTCCAGCTGCGCAATCGCGACCTGCGGACGGTTGCGGAGCACCTCGATATCGGCCAATCGCAAGGCGGCATCGCCAAAACCGGCATCGACCTGCAGGGCTTTGCGGTATTGACCCGCGGCATCCTCGTATTGGCCACGGAACAGGCGTGATTCGCCGAGCAGGTAATAAGCGTTGGGGTTGTCGGGCGAGATCGCGATCAGCTTGACCAACGCCGCATCCGCTGCGTCGTAGTGGCCGAGCTTGAGGTTGAGGTCGGCGACGGAACTCCACGCTACTTCGTCGCCCGGATCCTGTTCGGTCAGGGTTTCGGCTTCGGCGAGTGCCTCTTCGTTGCGGTGCTGGTCGATCAGTACGTACAGCAGCAGCAGGCGGGCCTCGGATTCGTAGGGATGTTGCTCCAGCAGGTCGCGGTACTGGCGTTCGGCCTGCGCATAGTCGCGACGGAAGTACGAGTCGGCGGCGCCAATGTACGCCCGGTCACGACTGGGCAGCCGGACGGCCGCGCGTTTCGCCGCTTCGATCTGCCGCAGCGCGCCGTCGGTGTCACCGAGCGACGCCAGCGTATGCGCGAGCCGATAGCGCGCCATGGCGAAATCTGGCGCCTTCTGCACCGCCGCGTCGAATGCCTGTCGTGCGTCGGGGTAGTCGAATGCGAGGAAGTCCTGCATTCCGGCGATGAACGCTTCGTACGCGGCGATGTTGTGCGAGGCAAAGTTGGCGGCGAACACATCGACCTTTTCGGTTCCCGGCAAACCGAGGCCCTGTTTGACCACCGACGCGATGGCGGTTGAAAAGGACAGCGCGTCCTCCGGCTGCAGGGCTTCCTGTCGATTGGCGCCGAGCTCGACGTTGCGACGCAGGTCGGTCAGGCGCGACGTGACGGTCAGGCCCTTGGGCGTGCGCAGCACTTCGCCGCTGAGCACGTGGGTGATGCCGTCCTGTGCTGCGGATGCAAACAGCGACTGCATGTCCTTGTTTTCGCCGACCAGCCGCATCGTGCGCGCGGCCGACACCACGGCGATGAAATGCGATTGCGCCAGGTCGTCGCGCACAAGGGTGGCGACCGCAGCACCGGTCCACGCGAGGTCCTTGCGGCCGGTAAGGTTCTCCAGCGGCAGCACAACCACGATCGGCAGTTCATCGGGCCGCAGCTGCTGGGCGAACTCCGTGTCGCCGGTGTGCGCGAGCCGCGCGCTCCACAGCCAGGCAGTGCCGCCGACGATCAGTGCCAGCAGCGGCGCGGCCACCAGCGGACGCACCCACCAGCGCGGCGGTCGCCTGTCTTGCGGGTATTTTTCGGCGATCGGTTCGGTGACACGGATGCCGCGGCGGGTGACATCGAATACCCATGCGAGCACAAGCACGATGGGAAACCCCGCGAAGGCCGCGACGAGCACTGCCCGCATGTACGAAGCAGGGATCCCGAATACCGGGAACGCAATCGAGGCGGCCTGCACGAACGCCCACGCCGCCACGACGTAAAACGCACCGGTGCTGAACATCCGCCGACGTTTCAGATCCAGCCAGAAGCGCTGCAGCCGGCGTCGCTTCATCGACGGTCGACCAGCAGGCAAGCAGGCCTTGGGACGGTCGACGTGGGCACTGGCCGAACAGATGGATGCACAGTCGGCTTCCCTTCGGGCGAAATGCGCCCGGCGCCTCAGCCTAGCAAACGCTTGTGGCGAGCCAGGCAGGCCATGGCTATTCCGCTACGGCTGCCGGCTCAACGCGGCCCGCGCTCCTCATGCGGTTTGGCCTTGCGGTCGCCCGAAAGCGCGCTGATCACGATCATCAATCCAAGCCCGGCGCCGATCAGGAACAGCAGCATCGCGACGGCCGGATAACCCAGCAAGCGATGGCTCGAGTCGACGCGCATCATCATCGCCGACGCCACGATCAGCGCCGCGGTAACCAGTCCCGCGGAAATCCGGTTGGCGATCTTCTGCAGGCTTTCCATCAGGTGCGATTCCTCCAGCCCGGTCATCCGCATCTGCAGCTTGTTTTCGGCCAGCAGCGACAGGATGTCGGAGATCTTGCGGGGAGATTCACGCAGCAGTGCCTGCACTTCGATCAGTTCGCTGGCGAGGTTGGATGGCGACAGGGATTTCTTCAGGCGTTCGCGCATCACGTGTTCGAGGTGACGTTCGACGACCTGCTTGACGTCCAGTTCGGGATCCAGGGCCTGCGACACTTGTTCCAAGTTGAGCATGGCCTTGCCCAGCATGCTCAGCTCGGGCGGCGTGCGCAGCCCGCACGCCGTGGCCGTCCTGATGATTTCCATCATCAGTCGCCCTTCGGACAGCGACTGCGTGCCATGCGCGGCGTAGCGGGCCACCATCTGGCCGACCTCGCGCAGGAAGCGGCCTTCGTCGAAATCCTCCAGGCGCGTGCCCATCGCGATCGACTCGTTCGCGACTTCCTCCCCGCGCCCATCAACTGCGGCAAACAGCAGCTTCAACAGGCGTTCGCGTTGCTTGGGAGGGACGTGCGCGACCATCCCCAGATCGAACAACGCCAATCGCCCATCGTCGGTGACCAGCAGATTGCCCGGATGCGGATCGGCATGGATCTCGCCATGCACGAAGATCTGGTCGAGATATCCGCGCATCAGTGCCGATGCCAGCAGGTCGAGTTTCTGTTCTGTTCGACGCAGGCCTGACAACTGCGTGACCTTGGTCCCGGTCACCAGTTCCATCGTCAGCACGCGCGTGCTGGTGAGGTCCCACACCGGGCTGGGCACGTACAACTCGGGATATTCCTTGAAATGGTCGGCGAAGCGCTCGAGGTTTTCGGCCTCGGTGCGGTAGTCGAGTTCCGCGATGAGCGACTTGCCGAATTCGTTGACCCAATCGGAAAAACGGATGCGCCGGCCCATGTCCGTCATCCGGTCCGCATGGCCAGCCAGGCGATTGAGGGCTTCCAGGTCCAGGCGAATCGCTTCGCCAACGCCGGGGCGCTGCACCTTGACCGCAACGGCGCGGCCGTCGCGCAACGTCGCGCGATGGACCTGGGCGAGCGAAGCGCTGCCGATCGGCGTTTCGTCGAAGGTTGCGAAGGCCTTGTTGATGCGTACGCCCAGTGCATCTTCGATCACCGGACGCAGCGTGTCGAAGGCCACCGGCGGCATGTCGTCCTGCATCCGTTCCAGCGCGACCAGATAGGGCGGGGGCACCATGTCGGGTCGCGTCGACAGGGCCTGTCCGATCTTGATGAATGCCGGACCCAGCGCTTCCAGGTCGCTGACGAATTCCTCGGGCTTGCCCTCCACGTTGCATGGGGCGTCGGGATCCATCGACGCGGCGTCGACGTCCATGCCGGTGAACACGCCAGTGCTGCGATATTTCAGCAGGAACTGCAGGATCTGCGCGGTACGGGGGAGGCTGCTGGGCTCGTCGGTCATGGTCTTCTCGGGTGGCGCTGTGCGTGATGCATTCAGCCTAGCTGCCGCTCCGTCAAGGTTGCTTCATGCAGTTGGCCCGGATGAATTCAGGATTCAGGCAAGCTACCTTTGCGTGCATGACGAACGCCCTGTCGACCGAACGTGGCACCCTGTGGACGATTGGCCATTCGACGCGCGACTGGCCGACATTTGTCGCGATGCTGGCGGAACACGGGATCGGGTGTCTGGTCGACGTGCGCCGCTTCGCCGGGTCTCGGCGCAACCCGCAGTATTTCCCCGCTGCGATGGCACCGGCCTTGCACGCAGAGGGCATCGCCTATCTGCCGATGCCGGAACTTGGTGGACGGCGGACGCCGCAGCCCGATTCGCCCAATGGTGCGTGGCGCGTATCTGCATTCCGGGGCTACGCCGACTACATGGCGACGGACGACTATGTATCGGCGCGACAACGATTGACAACCCAAGCCGCAAGTGGGCACTGCGTCGTGATGTGCGCCGAGGCGCTGTGGTGGCGCTGCCATCGCCGGCTGATCGCCGATGATTTCGTTGCGCGTGATTGGCAGGTGATCCATGCCATGGCGCCGGGCAAGCTGCAGGCACACCCGCTGAATCCGGCTGCGGTCCTGCGCGATGACGTCCTGCAATATCCGGCCGCTGCGGACGCGCAATCACGCCTGTTCTGAGCGCTGCGACGCCGAGTCGGGATCATTCTTGCGCGCGCCACGCAGGTTGAGCACGAACAAACCGACCTGCAGCGCGATCAACGCGTAGGCATGGTCGTGCCAGCCCCAGATCACCCACAGCACGTTGCTGGCGATGAAGCACCAGAACCCCCAGCTGCGCTTGCGCTTGTGCAGCGACGCCACCAGCCAGGCGGCGATCAGCGTTACGGCCATGGCCGGCCATTGCAGCAGCCCCAGGTAGTCGGTCACGGCGTCGCGCGCTGATGCCTGGCGGGCGCGTGCAGTTTCAACAGGCGACCATTGTCTTCGTCGGTGAGCACATACACGCTGGCATCCGGACCAACCCGCACATCGCGAATGCGCGCGCCCAGGCCCGTCAGCAGGCGTTCCTCGGCGACGATGCGGTCGCTGTCCAGTGTCAGCCGAATCAGATTGCCGTCGGCAAGTGCACCGAGGAAGAGGCTGTTGTTCCACGCCGATTCGGGATGACCGACAAGAAATGCCATACCGCTGAGTCCGGGCGATTTTTTCCAGACATGGTATGGCGACTCCATGCCCGGCGCGTGCGTGCCGATGGTTTCGGGATAGGGCCGGTCGGTGGAATAGTCCATGCCATCGCTGATGATCGGCCAGCCGTAATTTTTGCCGGGTTGCGGCAGGTTGATTTCGTCGCCACCGCGCGGGCCATGTTCGCTTTCCCACAGACGGCCATTGCGCGGATCGATCGCCAACCCTTGCACGTTGCGGTGGCCATAGCTCCATATTTCCGGGCGCGCACCCTTGCGCCCGACAAACGGGTTGTCCGACGGAATGCTGCCATCCAGGGTCAAGCGCACGAGCTTGCCCTGAAGCATCCCAAGCTGCTGCGCGCGCATGCGGTCGAAACGTTCGCCCTGGCTGATGAAGACGTGTCCCTTGCCGTCGAACGCGATGCGCGATCCGAAGTGGTTCGGGCCTTCCAGCTTGGGTTCCTGACGATAGATGACCCGCACGTCGCTGATTGCCGTGTCGCCGAGTGTCGCCGAGGCCGCTGCGGTGCCGGCGGTGTCGCCAGGACCAGGCTCGGCGTAACTGAAGTAGATGCGGTGGCTGCGCTCGAAATCGGGGGAAAGCTCGACGTCAAGCAAGCCGCCTTGGCCTTGTGCCCATACCGTCGGCAAGCCCGACAACGGTGGAGAGAGCGTGCCGTCAGCTGCAATCCTGCGCAGGCGGCCCACGCGCTCGGTGACCAGGTATCCGCCTTGCGGGAGCAATGCGAGCGCCCACGGATGATCCAGTCCGTGCGCGATTTCCTGGGGCGGCGTGGCCGCGTCGGGAGTCCCGGCAGCATGCCGGCCCGATGCGGTCCGGTCCGCCGGTTGCGCGCACGCGTCCAGCGCGAACAACAAGGCCACCGGCAATGCAAATCGTGCAACTCGCATGTGCGCCGAGATCAAGCGCTGGGCCAGTTCGAATCGTCGCTCGGATTGTCGTAAAGCGGATCGGGTCTTGCGGAACTGGAAAACCCGCTGCCCAGCTGGTCGTGTCCACTGCGCACGGCTTGTCCGGGAAGCCCGATCGACGCTGACCCGTCATCGACGCGGATGTGGTTATCGACATCACGTACGCCGCTGGCCATCGCAGCCACGTCCTCGGCGCGACGCTTCATCGCGCGCCGGGGAACGTTCCCGGTCAACGTGACCAGGCCATGTTCGACACTGAGCAGGATCTCCGATGCATCGATCGCGTGGTCGTCGGTGAGTCGGGCGATGACGTCGTCCGCAATGCTTTCGTCCGGCCGCACGTAACCGCGGGGACCACGACCCCGATGGCCCAGGGGACGTACGCCGAGCGACGGTTGGCTCTCGTGCTGCCGGCCGCCGAAGTCCACGCCCCCGCGCGACTGGCCGCTTTGTGCATGGCGACCCTGGCTTTCCCCAAAGCCGCCTTGCGGCTGCAGCTTGTCGTGCACCGGGTCGGCCCAGGCACCGTTTTCAACCGAAGGCAGACCATCGAGCAGCGCCCGTGAGGGGTGCCGGGGTGAGACAGCGGCGGCTGCGTGGTGGGCTGGTGCATCCTGTCCAGGCCGGTTCTTCATCGCGGTTCTCCCGAGGCTGTGGCGCATGAAGGCTAGGGCAGGGGGCGTTACCCGTGCGACAAAGCGGCTCCGCAGGTACGGCCCGCGCGGGTGGGGAGCGGATTCAGCCGGCTAAAATGGCGCGCATTCTCATTGGGTAGGGTCGCATGCGCTCACCGGTTTCAATCCGCCAGGAAGACCTGATCCAGTCCATCGCCGACGCGCTGCAGTACATCAGCTACTACCATCCCGTGGACTACATCCGCAGCCTCTCGGCGGCGTACGAGCGCGAGCAGTCGCCGGCGGCGCGCGATGCCATCGCACAGATACTGATCAACTCGCGGATGTGCGCCGAAGGCCATCGGCCGATCTGCCAGGACACCGGCATCGTCACCATCTTCCTGACCATCGGCATGGACGTACGCTGGGACGACGCGACCATGGGTGTGGAAGACATGGCCAACGAAGGCGTGCGACGCGCCTACAGCCATCCCGACAACAAACTGCGCGCGAGCGTCCTCGCCGATCCTGCCGGCAGGCGCGTCAATACGCAGGACAACACGCCGGGCGTGGTCAACGTCAAGGTCGTCCCTGGCAATACCGTCGACGTCATCGTCGCTGCAAAGGGCGGTGGCTCGGAGGCCAAATCCAAGTTCGCGATGCTCAATCCATCCGATTCGATCGTCGACTGGGTCCTGAAGACAGTGCCGACGATGGGAGCCGGTTGGTGCCCGCCCGGCATGCTCGGCATCGGCATCGGCGGTACCGCTGAAAAGGCCATGTTGCTGGCCAAGGAAGCGCTGATGGAGCCGATCGACATCACCGATCTGCAATCGCGCGGACCATCCAGTCGCGCCGAGGAGCTGCGGCTGGAGCTGTTCGACAAGGTCAATTCGCTGGGCATCGGCGCACAAGGCCTTGGCGGGTTGACCACGGTGCTCGACGTCAAGGTCAAGGATTTCCCCACGCACGCGGCGAACCTGCCCGTTGCAATGATTCCGAACTGCGCCGCCACGCGACATGCGCACTTCACGCTGGACGGCAGTGGCCCGGTGATGCTCGATCCACCGTCCCTGGCCGACTGGCCGCAACTGACGTACGACGCCTCGAAGGGACGTCGTGTCGACCTCGATAGGCTCACGCGCGATGACGTCGCCAGCTGGAAGCCTGGTGAAGTGTTGCTGCTCAACGGCAAGCTGCTGACCGGTCGCGACGCCGCGCACAAGCGCATCGTGCAGATGCTCGACGGCGGGGAATCGTTGCCGGTCGACCTGCGTGGACGTTTCATTTATTACGTCGGCCCCGTGGATCCGGTGCGCGATGAAGTCGTGGGTCCTGCCGGACCGACCACGGCCACGCGCATGGACAGGTTCACGGAACAGGTGCTCGCCCAAACCGGGTTGCTGGGCATGGTCGGCAAGGCCGAGCGCGGTCCGGTGGCCATCGACGCCATCCGCAGGCACAGGTCCGCCTACCTGATGGCTGTCGGCGGCGCTGCCTACCTCGTTTCCAAGGCGATCAAGGCGGCACGCGTCGTCGCTTTCGCCGACCTCGGCATGGAGGCCATCTATGAATTCACCGTGCAGGACATGCCGGTGACCGTCGCTGTCGATTCAACCGGCGAGTCCGTGCACGACACCGGTCCGCGGGAATGGCGCGCACGCATCGGCAGGATTCCGGTCGTCGTCGAATAACTCAGGTCCGGGCCGCAACGTCGCCATCGGCCGGCTGCACCTGTTTATCGAGCAGGTTGCTGGCATCGGTGGCGCGCTGCGCGTCGGCAAGCTGGGGCTCGATATCGCGATTGACGGACGTATCGCCGCGATCGTCGGGTTCCGGGTGCGCTGCGCCCACGCCCGGCGTGCCGCGCCCCGGCTCTGCGGAAGCGGCAATGACATATTGGATCGAACGCGGACCGGCAACACCGGAGCGTTCGAACACGGCTTTCACCGCGCGCAACGCTTCGCTGCGCACCTTGTTGATGTCGCTGGCGCGCTGGTCGACCCATCCGTAGAAGTTCAGCCTGATGCCCTCACTGGACACGCTTTCGACGACCCATGATGGTGCCGGCTCGCCCAGGACGCCTTCAACACCCGCAATTTCCGCAGTGGCGAGCTGCTGTGCATTACGGATGGATTCGGTAGTGTCGATCAGCATGCCGAAGGTGAACCGACGCTTCGGGTTGACGCTGTAATTGAGCACGACCGACTTGAACACCAGGGCGTTGGGCAACGACAGGTGATTGCCATCGAGCGTCATCAACAACGTCGCCCTGGACGTCAGCGCCACGACCTTGCCTTCGTACCGGTCGATGACCAGCTGATCGCCGGGGGCGAATGGCCGTCGCAGGCTCAGCAGGACACCGGCGATGTAATTCTCGGCGACATCGCGGAATGCAAAACCGAATGCCAGCCCGATCACACCCGCCGACCCAAGCACGGCGCCCACCAGTGCCGTGGCGCCCACCAGGTTCAGCGCAAGCAGGATGCCCAGCAGCACCACGCCCGCCTGCAGGCCGCGGCGCACGAGGCCTTCCATGTAAGGGTTGTGGCTGTGCATGCGCAGCCAGAGAGCGGGTCGATGCGCAATCACCCGTCCAACCCACCACGCCAGCAGCACGATCAGGATGGCTACCGCCAGCAACGGTGCCGCCGCCACCACGCGAATCAACTTGCCCTTGCCCTGGTCGGTGGCCGCGCGAAAACGCGTGCCCAGGCTCGAGTCCAGCCGGACGGTATTGATGACGTCGCTGACGCCACGCGCCTGCCTGGCCAGAATTTCAGCGCGTGCGCGATCGGCTTCCTCCGGCACGGTGCCATCGAGTGTCACCAGTCCGGCGTTGACGTCGACCGTGACGTCGCGCAACGACGGCTGCCGCACTAGCATGGCCGCGACCGAGGAAGCTGTCCTGCGATCCCGCACCAGTTCCGCATGAGCCTGGGCAGCGACCTGGTCCGGATTGGCGGTGCTCGAAGTGCCCGGTGAAACGCCCTGGGCGCATGCGGAAATGACAGGTGTGGCGACGAGCAGCCCGAACACCAGCAGCACGCACGACTGGCGTAGCGGAAAACCGAGGCGGCGCGTCATCGGCCGATCCTTCGTGCACCGTCGCTTGATGACGCAAGCCAACCCGCGAAATATGAGCTCAAAGCTGCGATCGCAGTGGCAGCAGGAAACGCTCCGCGAACTTCTCCTTCCAGGGTCGCTGCTTCCACGTCTTGTAGGTATATTCCTTGCCGAGTTTGAGGTCGTCCTCGAACACACCTGTCATCTTCTCGGCAAATCCGGCGTCGTACACATTGAGGCTGGCTTCGTCGTTGAGCTGGAACGAACGCTGGTCGAAGTTGGTCGAGCCGACCGATACCATCTGCCGATCGGCGATCAGCATCTTGTTGTGGAACATGGTCGGCTCGTATTCGTACATCTTGACGCCAGCCAGCAACAACGGTCCCCAGCTTGCCTTGGAGGCTACCCGGGCCGCGTCCGAGTCGGTGTTCTTGCCCGGCATCAGGATGCGGATTGCGACGCCGCGATGGCGCGCGGCAACCAGCGCATTCGAAATGAGTTCGTCGGGGATGAAGTAGGCGGCCGACAGGTCGATCGAGTGCTCGGCGGCAGCGATCACCATCAGGTACATGAGGTGCATGCTTTCGCCGCCGCCCACGGGCGAGCTGATGAACATGTGCGCGTCCATGTTCCCGACAGGCGTCAATGGCGGAAAGAAGTCGGTGCCATTGGCAATCTGTCCGGTGGTCTTGATCCAGTTGTCGTTGAAGGCCGACTGGACCTGGGCCACCACCGGTCCTTCGATCCGGAAGTGCATGTCGCGCCAATGGTCGGGGTCCTGCGCGTGTCCCTGCCACGGGTCGCCAATGCCGACGCCACCGGTGAACCCGATCGTTCCGTCGACGACAAGAAGCTTCCGGTGGGTGCGGTTGTTGATGCGGCTCAGCGTGTACCAGTGCAGCGGGCGATAGCGTTCGACTTTGACGCCAGCGTCCTGCATCTGCTTGAGCAGGTCGCCATCCATGCTGGAGCTGCCAGCCCAGTCGATGGTGACGTCGACCTTGACGCCTGCCTTCGCACGCTCGATGAAGGCCGCCGCGAATTTCTTTCCGATTTCTCCCGACCAGTAGATGTACGTCTCGAAGGTCACCGACTTGTGCGCGGAGTGAATCGCCTCGAGCATGGCTGGAAAGATTTCATCGCCGTTTTCGAGATCGGTCACGCGGTTTCCCGGAACGATGGCCGGACCCAGCAGAACTCCCATTTCGCGCCTGAACTGTGGATCGGCGATGCCGTAGCGATGTTCGATCTTGCGCTCGAGTTTCTTCTCGGGCGTGGCGAAATTCATCGCCAGGACGACGGCCAGGATCGTCGCGAGTACGGTGAACACGATGGTCCAGATCATGCGTCTGCGGCTCCAGTTGAGGGGCACGGGCAACTCCGGGTGATATGTGTGGAGGAAGGCGAGTGAACGATCAGTGGAACCAGGCCCATGCGAACAAACCGACCATCGCGAGGGCCAGCATCAACTTCAGGGCTATCCCCAGCGCAAGACCAAGCCAGGTCGCAAAGCCGACGCGCGTGGCCTGGCCCATTCCGGCTGCGTCCAGTCGGCGACCATGCATCAGTTCGCCGCCCAAAGCGCCTACAAAAGGTCCCACGAACAGGCCGACGGGTCCGAAAAACGCGCCAGCCAATGTCCCGATCATCGCCCCCACGATCGCAAGGCGACTGGCTCCGGCACGGCGAGCGCCCAGCGTAGCGGCGAGAAAATCGACTGCCATCGACAACAGTGTCAGCAATCCAAGTGCCACCAGCGTGCCTGCACCCACCTTTTCGAAGCCGCCAGCCCATGCGGCGAGGAGCATGCCCGCGAAGACCAGGGGAAGCCCCGGCAGCGCCGGCAGGACGATGCCGACAATGCCCGCCAGCATCAGCAGTCCGGCCAGGATGTAGTACAGGCTGGTCACGGGCATGGTGACTCCAGATGGTTTGTCCAGTGCTGCATTCTTGCATCCCCCTGGGCCCGTGCTTGCGCTATCCGGGATTGCTCAACAAAAGGCCCGCGTCCGCGGGCCCTTTGTCGACAGCGTGTAACCAGGTCTCAGCGCAGGTACGCGCGACCGTTCGTGACGCGCACGTAGGATCCTTCGCGGATGCCCGCCAGATCGCTCTGGGTGACGACCGTGGTGCGACCATCATTCATCTGCACATAGATGTTGTAGGCGCCCTGGGCCTGCGCGTGGTTCTGGATGGCGTTGCCGGCAACAGCGCCGGCGACGGCGCCTGCAACCGTGGCGGTGTTCTTGCGCCCCGTGCTGGAATTCTTCGCAAGCTCATGACCGGCTGCAGCACCGACCAGGCCGCCGAGGACCGCGCCCGTTGCGTTAGGAACGTTGCTCGACGTGGTCGAAGCCACTTCGATCCGGGTCACGGTGCCGCAGTCATAGCAGGACGTGCTGCTGGGGGCCGTGCCGTACGACGGCGAGCCATAACCCGGCGTGTTGTAGCCAGGGCTGGTGGTGGCGCAACCGGCAACTGCCAGCGAGGCAAGCAACGCGGTGGCGCCGATCAGACGAATATTCATGCAAGTCTCCTGGTGAACCATGGGAGGCGCGGAACAGGTGGTTCCGAAGCCTTGGGACACCTTAGGAGGCGGATTGTGAATGGCCGGTCAAACGGAGGTCCATGCAGACCGACCGTCAGCGCATGTTCACTTCACGGGCAACGACTGGCACTTCACTGTCAACACTAATTGCGGAAGTCCTGATGGCAGGATTTGCAGTCTTCGCCAATGCTGGCAAGGACGGTGCCCACGCCGGCGCAATTGAGAGGAGGACTCGACAACGCGGCATCCAGAGTTGCCCGCAGGTCGCTGGCGTGTTTGCTGAAGCGTGCGTCGTCGCGAAGGCTTCCGAAGGCCGGCTGGATGTCATTGGCCATCGTTCGTAGACCCTGGAGATGGGGCAGGGTGTCCGTCGCGGCGCAGCGACTCTGATCGATGTTGGCCTTGAGTTGGCCCATGTGCCACTGCTGTACCTGCATGACACTGGTCGGGAAATGATCCTGGCGTGCATCGATGGCGCGCATCGCCATGACCGTCCCCACGATGCCGACGACCAGGCCGATCAGGAACAGGAACAGATACCGCTGTGCATTGCTCGCCATCGCGCCACGCTCCGTGCGGAATTGCGGCCGACCATACCATGCATGCGCGCGCCGTTGCCGCCGGTAGACTGACGTATGGATCGCATCTGGACGGACCGGTTTTCCGGCATTGACCGGCTCTACGGCAGCGGCGCGCTGGATCGTTTCAGCCGCAGCCGCATCGCCGTGGTTGGGCTCGGCGGAGTGGGCTCGTGGGCGGTCGAGGCAATGGCGCGCACCGGCATCGGCCATATCACCCTGATCGATGCCGACGATCTGTGCCTGTCCAATACCAATCGGCAGCTGCCAGCCGTCGCATCCCAGTACGGGCGAGGCAAGGCCGAGGCCATGGCGGAACGCTGCCGTGCGATCAATCCGGCAATCGACGCCCAGCCGATCGCATCGTTCCTGATCCAGTCGAATCTCGAAGCGTTGCTCGACCGGCAATTCGATGTCGTACTCGATGCCTGCGACAGCTTTCGCACGAAGGTCGAGGCGATTGCGTGGTGTCGACGTCGCAAGCAGGCGATCATCACGGTCGGCTCCGCAGGCGGCCGTACCGATCCCACGCAGGTGCGCGTGCGTGACCTGTCGCGCACCGAGCACGACGCCATGCTGTCGTTGATCCGCAAAAAGCTGCGCAGCGAGTTCAATTTTCCGAAAAATGCCGAGCGTTACTTTGGCGTGCCTGCCGTGTACTCGCTGGAAAATGTCAATTATCCGCAGGCCGATGGCAGCGTCTGCGGCATCCGACCAAAGGTCGGTGCCGATGCGGCCCTCAAGCTGGATTGCGGCGCCGGACTCGGCGCGGCGACACATGTGACGGGTGCATTTGCCTTCGCGGCGGTGGCCAGGCTGCTGGAGTCGCTGCTCAAGCGGTGAGCGCAGGAAGCGAGAAAAGGCGTTCGGCGTTGGCGGTGGTGGCGGCGGCGACCGCCGCAGGATCGTCATCGCGTAATCCCGCGATCACCTGCAGCACCGTCGTCAGTCGGCAGGGCTCGTTGCGCTGACCGCGATGGCCGCAATCGGGCTGATCCGGGGCGTCGGTTTCAAGCAGAAGCCAGTCGATTGGAACAGTTGCGGCCAGCCTGCGCAGGCGATTGGCACGCGCGTAAGTGACAGGTCCGCCGAGGCCGATGAGGAAGCCGAGCTTCGAAAGCTGGTGCGCCTGCTCGATGCTGCCCGAAAAGCTGTGGACTACGCCGCGGATCTTTCCAGTGCGTTTGATCGCTGCAATGACAGCGTCCACGGCGCGACGCGCATGGACGATGACCGGCAGGTCGTACTCGGCCGCCAGCCGCAGTTGTCCGTCGAAATAAGCCTCCTGGTCGTCGACCCCGAGATCCTTGAGGAAAAAATCCAGTCCGCATTCCCCGATGGCCACGGGACGTTCGCGCTCGATCCAGCCACGCAGTTCGACGAGGTGACCGGGTTGATGCTTGTCCACGCAGATGGGATGCAGTCCGTACGCCGGGAACAACCCCGGCATCGCGGCGCAGGTATCACGCAGTTTCGGCCAGCCTTGCGCGGTGATTGCCGGAACAACCTGCCGGGTCACTCCCACGTTGCGCGCGCGCACAACGACGGCGGTGCGGTCGCCATCGAATTCGGCGACGTCCAGGTGGCAATGGCTATCGACCAGTTGCATCGATGTCGTCGGAGCGCTTCGAAGATCCCTTGTCGCGGTCCTTCCAGCGCGCAAGCATCAGTGTCGCCACGCCCAGCAGGATGTCGTCCCAGGGGACCAAATTCGGGATCGCCAGATCCACCACGAACAGTGCGGCAATCACCAGGAACAGTTTTGGATAGCGCAGTCGCATCAACCAGCGCATCAGGGGTATCCGCATGAGGTTTGCCATGTCTGGTCCGGATCCGGAGGGCGAAGACGACGCTAGCACGACTCGGATCGCCGCTCGGCGCGCCGCGCCGGGCCCTCTTTGGCTGCTTGATCGGCCCCCGTTCAGGCGTGCGATGTTGCAATCGCTCCGTCAGAACACAAGCGCGGGGATTCACCCGCTGCAGGAGCCACCATGAACAACAATACCCTCGCAATCGCCCTGGCCTCATTGCTGGTCGGCGGCGTGGCAGTGGCTGCGTTCCAGCACAGCCGCAGCGGCCCCAACAGTTTCACGACCGCTGAGCCTGCTGCGACAACGACTGCACAAACGAGTCTCGCGGCCGGCGACATTCGACCCAACGACCAGTCGGTCAATGACGCCGGGCAGATCCAGTATGCGCAGGTGATCGATGTACAGCCGCGCACCGAAAGGCAGAAGCTGTATGCGCAGGTCATCGGAACCGAGCCTGTGCGCGAGACGAGTTCCGTGTCCGCGCCGCATGAAGTCTGCAACGATGTCGTAGTGCAGGAACAGGCGCCGCGCCGCGATCCCCGCAATATCGGCGGAACGGTCGCCGGTGCGGTCATCGGCGGCCTGCTTGGTAACCAGGTGGGAGGCGGCACGGGCAGGAAGCTGGCGACCGTCGGCGGCGCGGTGGGTGGTGGCTTCGCCGGTCGCGCCATCGAGCAACACCATGCGGTGAACAAGACGGTCAGCCACACCGAGCACCAGTGCCACACTGTCTCGTCCACGTCGCAGTCGTCGCGTGTGGTCGCTTACAACGTCACCTATCGCAATCCGGACGGCACCACGGGCACGATGCGGACAGGCAGCAAACCCGGTAGCCGCATCTCGCTCGGCAACGAGAACAAGACGATCGGTTACGACGTGACCTATACCTTCAACGGTCACCAGAACACCGTGCGCATGGACCACAAGCCTGGCGACAAGCTGCCGGTCATCGACGGTCGGGTTGTCACCCAGGTGGCGTCCGCCAGCGACAGCAACACCCACGGCTGATACCCAAGCCGCGTGCGTCCTCGAGGGCCGGAGCGATCCGGCCCTTTTTATGCCCGGCGTCGGGGGTGCCGCACTGCAGCATGGGCCGATACAATGGGGGTTTCCCGTCGATCGACCCCAGCCATGGCCTTGCCCCCTTACGATCTCTACGACGTCCGCTCGCTGTTGTCGGAAGAGGAATGCGCGGTGCAGGACGCGGTCGCACGTTTCACCGACGAACGGGTCCTTCCGATCATCGGCGATGCCTTCGACCAGGGTCGCTTCCCCAAGGAGCTGATCCCGGAGATCGCGGCCATGGGGCTTCTCGGCTGCTCGCTGCCCGAGCAATACGGCGGGCATGGGCTGAACGCCGTCAGCTACGGACTGATCTGCCAGGAGCTCGAGCGCGGCGACAGCGGCATCCGCAGCTTCGTCAGCGTGCAGTCGTCCTTGTGCATGTATCCGATCTACGCGTATGGGTCCGAGGAACAGCGCATGCGCTGGCTCCCCGATATGGCGGCGGGCAAGGTGATCGGCTGCTTCGGGCTGACCGAGCCGCATGGCGGCTCGGATCCGGCGAACATGAAAACCACGGCCCGCAAGGACGGCGCGGACTGGGTGCTCAATGGTTCCAAGATGTGGATCACCAACGGCAACGTCGCGGACATCGCGATCGTCTGGGCGCAGACGGACGATGGCATCCAGGGCTTCGTGGTCGAAAAGGACACGCCCGGATTCGCCGCGCAGGAAATCAAACACAAGATGAGCCTGCGCGCGTCGGTGACGTCGTCGCTGTTCTTCGACAACGTGAGGGTTCCTGAAGCCAACAGGCTCAATGTCAAGGGGCTGAAAGGCCCCTTGGGCTGCCTGACCCAGGCGCGTTACGGCATCACGTGGGGCCCGATCGGTGCGGCAATTGCCTGCCTCGACGAGGCTCTGAACTATTCGAAGGAACGCATCCTGTTCGACCGGCCGGTCGCGGCCACCCAGTCCGCGCAACTCAAGCTGGCAGACATGGCGCGACGCATCACGATGGCGCAGTTGCTTGTCGTGCAACTGGGGCGCCTGAAGGACGCCGGCAGGATGGCGCCTGCGCAGGTATCCCTCGCGAAGTGGAACAACTGCCGCATGGCGATCGACATCGCCCGCCAGTGCCGGGATCTGCTGGGTGGCGCCGGAATCACCACCGAACACTGCGCGATCCGGCATGCATTGAATCTCGAGTCGGTCATCACCTACGAAGGCACCGAAACGGTCCATCAACTGGTGATCGGGCGTGAGTTGACCGGCATCAGTGCGTTTTGAAGCAATGCCGACACTGACCGGCCCAACGCTGGAAACCGAGCGCCTGCTTCTACGGCTGCCGCAACGCTCGGATTTCGACGCGTATGCCGCGATGATGGGCGACGAGGAAACCGCGCGTTACATCGGCGGACACATGCAGCGCGCCGCGGCATGGCGCAAATTCCTGCAGATGCCCGGTGCGTGGGCGATGCAGGGGTTCGCGATGTTTTCGATCGTCGAGAAATCAAGCGGCGAATGGATCGGGCAGGCTGGGCCGTGGATGCCGGAAGGCTGGCCCGGCACAGAAGTCGGCTGGAGCTTGCGCCGCGAGTTCACGGGCAGGGGCTATGCGCTGGAAGCCGCGACGGCTGCCATTGCCTGGGCGTTCGAGCACCTTGGCTGGACCGAGGTCATCCACAGCATCCAGCCTCCCAACCAGGCGTCGATCGTGCTGGCCGAACGGCTCGGCTCGAGCTACGTGGGCCCAGGCCGGTTGCCGCCACCGTTCGAGGATGTCGAGATTGGCATCTGGGGGCAGACGCGCGCGCAGTGGGTCCCCCGCCGCAGGGAAGTCGTTGCGTGACCACCGTCTACGGCTTTTCGACGTCGGGTAATTGCCACAAGGTCCGTCTGCTGCTGGAACAGCTGGGGCGCGAGTATGCGTGGATCGAAGTAGACAGCAGCAAGGGTGAGACGCGCACGCCGGAATACCTGTCGAAGAATCCCAACGGCCGCGTACCGATGATCGAACTGGACGACGGCCGCATCCTGACGGAGTCCAACGCCATCCTGTGCTGGCTCGCCGAGGGAACACCGTACGACCCCGACGACAGCTGGCAGCGCGCGCAGGCATTGAGCTGGATGTTTTTCGAGCAGTACAGCCATGAGCCGTACATTGCCGTCGCCCGCTTCATTCGTGGCTGGACCGCGCTCGATTCGCCGCGTCGCAACGACCTGCCGACCGTGCAGCAACGCGGCTACCAGGCGCTGCAGGTAATGGAGCAGCACCTGTCGGCGGCTGCGTGGTTTACGGGTCCCGACTACGGCGTTGCCGACATCGCGCTGTTTGCCTATACCGACGTTGCCGCTGACGGCGGTTTTGATCTTGCCGCCTATCCTGCCCTACGCGAATGGCTGGCCCGTGTGCGTGCAACGCCCGGTTTTGTCGCGATGCCGGCGCCATCCGCGGAAGCCGCAGGCCGGCTCGCGCACCCTGAAACCCAACCGTAGAGTGCTGCCGACGGCAGTGCGGAGCCTTCGATGTCTGCAGTTCCAAATGTCATTCCGGCGCGCATGCGTGGTGTCAATCGCGCTGAAATCTGCGACGTCAACTTCCAGGAATTCGTTCGCGATTGGAACGGCCGACCGGATGTAAAGCCGGCGCCAGACGAAGCCATCCTCGATGGCAGTGCCCTGGATGCGCTTGGCTTCCGGGAATTGTTCGAGTCGCAACTGATCAGCCGCCACCTCGACCTGATGGCGCGCGTGCTTCGGGTGCAGAACAAGGTCTTCTACACGATCGGGTCCAGCGGTCACGAAGGCAATGCAATGGTCGCAAGACTGGCGCGACATACCGATCCGGCGTTCCTGCACTACCGCAGCGGCGGGTTCATGGCGGAACGTTTTCGCAAGCTGCCGGGCATGGATCCGATCATGGATTCGGCGCTGTCGTTCGCGGCGAGCAAGGACGATCCGGCATCCGGGGGCCGTCACAAGGTCTGGGGCAGCAAGCCGTTGTGGGTGCTTCCGCAAACATCGACCATCGCGTCGCACCTGCCAAAGGCGTTCGGCACCGCGGTGGCGATCGAGCAGGGGCGTCGCATGGGTTGCGGCCTTCCGATCCCGGACGACAGCATCGCGATCTGTTCTTTCGGCGATGCGTCCAGCAACCACGCGACGGCACAGACGGCTTTCAATGCCGCCGCATGGACCGCATACCAGAAACTGCCGGCGCCTGTGCTTTTCGTCTGCGAGGACAATGGTATTGGCATTTCGGTCAAGACGCCGGTCGACTGGGTCAGCCGCAACTTCAAAAACCGCGCCGACCTGGATTATTTTTTCGCCGACGGCCTTGACCTGGCGTCGGGGTACGGACAGGTGCAGGCAGCCGTCGATCATTGCCGCCATTCGCGCCGGCCGACCTTCCTGCACCTGCGCACGACCCGCATCATGGGTCATGCCGGCACCGACTTCGAGATCGAGTGGCGTTCGATCGAGGAACTATGCGCGGTCGAGGCAGGCGACCCGCTGTTGCGCAGCGCCGCCATCGCACTCGAATCGGGACTGATGTCGAAGGACGAGATCCTGGCGCTCTATGAAGCAACGCGTGCGAAGTGCTTTGCCGCCGCGGAAGATGCGGATCGACGTCCGCGATTGACCTCGCTGGAGGACGTGATGGCGCCCTTGGCCCCATACACGCCGGATGCAGTGCAGGCCGAAGCGGTACGCGCCGCCGATGAGGCCAGACGCATTGCCGTGTTCGGTTCCAGCGCGAAACTGCCTGAAAAGCAGGCACCAAGACATCTGGCTATCCAGATCAACAATGCGCTGCACGACCTGTTCGCCAAGTATCCGGAGGCACTGCTGTTCGGCGAGGACGTCGCACAGAAAGGCGGTGTGTATACGGTCACAAAAGGGCTGCACAAGGCATTCGGCAACCGCCGTATTTTCAATACGCTACTTGACGAAACGATCATCCTCGGATTGGCCCAGGGCTACGCCAACATGGGGCTGCTGCCGTTTCCGGAGATCCAGTACCTGGCGTATTTCCACAATGCCTGCGACCAGATCCGGGGTGAAGCGTCGAGCCTGCAGTTCTTCAGCAACGGCCAATACCGCAACCCGATGGTGCTTCGCATCGCCTCGCTGGGCTACCAGCGTGGCTTCGGCGGGCATTTCCACAATGACAATTCGATCACCGCATTGCGCGATATCCCCGGGCTGATCGTCGGTTGCCCATCGCGCGGCGACGATGCGGCGATGATGCTTCGTACGCTCACGGCGCTGGCGAAAGTCGATGGCCGCGTCTGTGCCTTCCTCGAGCCGATTGCGTTGTACATGGCCAAGGACCTGTACGAAGCCGGCGATGGCGGCTGGCTCACCGAATATCCAGCACCCGACCAGGCGTTGGTGTTGGGGGCGGAGCGTGTGTACAACAGCGAGGCAACGGATTGCCTGATCATCAGTTTCGGCAATGGGATTCCAATGAGCCTGCGCGCAGCCAAGGTCATCGAGCGGCAACTGGGATGGAAGGTGCGGGTGGTCGACCTGCGATGGCTCGTCCCATTGAACGAACCGGCGATCGCCGCGCATGCCGCGCAGTGCGAACGGATCATCGTCGTCGATGAAGGCCGGCACAGCGCCGGGGTCGGCGAGGGCGTGTTCACGGCAATCACCGAAGCCGGCTTTGGCGGCAAGCCGCTCAAGCGCGTCGTGGGTGCCGATACGTTTACGCCGCTGGCAGGGGCCGCATTTCTTGTGATTCCGTCGGAAGAGGAAATTGTTGCCGCAGCGCGGACACTTGTCCAGGCCTGAGTTCGCGATGTGCTCTGACCTGCAGGGATGAATCAGCGCGCAAGACCGTCGAGCATCGCTCGTTGGGTCAGGGCGACGTCGCCAGCTCGCAACGGTCCCGGGTCCCGCGCCAGGGGAAGCACGGCCAACGCCAGGCAATCCCCGCCATGTAGCGCAACGCCGCCAACCGTCCCCAACGCCTGCTGCGCGTCCCCATGGACTTCCGCTCCTTCTG
>JAQGOI010000319.1 GCA_028293685.1 Lysobacteraceae bacterium
GGCGCGTTGGCGATGTTCGGCGAGTGGATGTTCTACAACCGCGCATCTCGCCGGCTTGGCTACGGAATGCTGGTGCTGTTCGTGGCGCTCGCCTGGTCGTTGCGCGCGATGCACGCCGCACTGGGCAGCGAGCGGCTCGTGCAGGCGGCAGCCGCCGTTTTCGTCATCGCATGGATCGCGCAATTCATCGGCCATCGCATCGAAGGCCGCAAGCCCAGCTTCCTCACCGACCTGACATACCTGCTCATCGGTCCGGCGTGGGTGCTGGCGAAGCTGTATCGCAAGCTCGGCTGGTCGTATTGATGGGCACGCGCGGCCTGCAGGGTCGCGATCTCGTGCTGGTGTTCGTGGTCTGCATCGTATGGGCCGGCAACTTCCTGACCTCGGCGTTCGCGTTGCGCGAGATCCCACCGTTCCTGTTCACGGCCGTGCGCCTGGGCATCCTGGCGCTCGTGCTCGGTGCGTTCATCCGGCCGCCGCCACGCGGGCAGTGGCCGCGCCTGCTTGCGGTCGCGGTGTGCAACGGCGTGCTGCACTTCGGCCTGAGTTTCTGGGCGCTGCATCTGGCCGGTAACCTGTCGTCTCCGGCGATCGTCATGCAGAGCTACGTGCCGATGGCCGCGCTGCTGGCGTGGTGGTGGCTGGGCGAACGCTTCGGCTGGCGCACCGGCGTCGCCATCGCGGTGAGTTTCGCCGGCGTGCTGGTGCTCGGTTTCGATCCACTCGTGCTGCACCATCCGCAAGCCGTTCTGCTGATGCTCACCGCGGCCTTTTTTCTGGCGCTGGGCACGGTCCTGATGCGGCCGCTGAAGGGTCTGGGCATGGTCAGCCAACAGGGCTGGACCGCCATCATCGCGTTGCCGCCCCTGCTGGCGTTGAGTGCGGTGTTCGAGCCCGGTGGCTTTGGAGCGTTGCGTGCTGCCAGCTGGATCGGCTGGGGCGGCGCGGCGTATTCGGCACTGTTCGCGTCGCTGCTCGGGCACGGCATCTATTACGTGCTCGTGCAGAAGCACCCGGTGGCGCAGGTCACGCCATGGCTGTTGCTGTCACCGGTGCTGGCGGTCGTGCTGGGCATCGTCGTGTGGGGCGATCGCCCCGGTCCGCAACTGTGGATCGGCGGCGCGATGGTGCTCGGTGGCGTGCTGCTCATCGCATTGCGCGCGTTGACTAAGACGCGATCGCCGCCATTGGCGGAGGAGTGCTGACATGCGGCTTGCCCAACCTCAACGCGAATGGAACATCCCGGCAGTGGGTGCGAAATTGCGCGCCACGTAGTCCATGTCGCGACGCGCCGGCTCCGCATCGAACACCAGATCGTTGTACAGCCGCCGCATCACGGCCTCGTTGAAGCTGCCCGCGTGGCCAAACCGCTGGGCTGTCCGCACCAGCGCATTGAATACCGGGATCGGAAGTTCCAACAGCTTTGCCGGGCGCTCCAGGGCTGCCAGCACGCGCATGATCATGTTCCGGTACGGAATCACCTCGCCACCCGGCAGGTCGTAGGTCGCACCGAATGTCGCCGGCGCGTCGATTGCACGTACCGCAGCGGCGACCAGGTCATCGACATGCACGGGTTGGCGGAGTCCGTCGGCACCGCGCGGCAGCGCGAAGCAGCGCCAGCGGCGCGCGATCGTGGCGACCCGTGTCAGCGCCTGGTCGCGGCCGCTGCCGTAGACCAGCGTTGGGCGCAACAGCGTGGCATTGGCGCCGCGGGCAACAGCTGTCGCAAGAACCGTGCGCTCCCCATCCGCGAGTCGCTGCGCGAGGTCGCGCTCATCGGCATCGGCCGAATCGACCTTCACCGAAACACTGGTCGAGCCGAACGCAATGACCCGGGGCGCGTCGACGCTCGATGCGGCATACCAGTGCGCGAAATGATCCAGCGGCCCGCAACTGAAGATCGCGTCGACGGCACTGGGCAGCCCTGCGACGCCGGACAGGTCGCCAGGCAACCAGCGCACGCGCGCGGCCGGTGCCTGCGGCTGCCGCGAGACCGCGACAACACGCCAGTCGTGCTCCGCCAACCGGGCCAGCAGGCGCTCACCGATCTGGCCGCTGCCGCCGAACACCAGCGCATCACGCATGCGTCGACACTCCCGGTGCACGCGACGGCAGCACCATGCGCAGCCACAGGAACCCGAGGGCAGCGGCCACGACCGAACCGCCGAGGATGCCGAGCACCGCCTCCTCATGTCGCAACCCACAGGAATACGCCAGCGAAGCGATGAACAGACTCATCGTGAAGCCGATCCCGCAGAGCACGCCAAGCCCGATCATCGCGCGCATGTCCATTCCCTCGGGAAATGGCGCCCAACCGCCGGCGCGCATTGCCAGCGCCGCGCCGACGATGCCGACCGGCTTGCCGACCACGAGCGCGAGCATGATGCCCATCGGCAACGCGGCGAGCGCGTCGCCGGGGTTCAACCCGACCAGCACGAGACCGGCATTGGAAAATGCGAACACGGGCAGGATCGCATAGGCGACCCATGGATGCAGTGCGTGCTCGAGATCCTCCAATGGCGACCGTGCGGCCTCGCCGGCGGTGCGCCGGCGCCTCTCGCTGTGTGGAATCATCAAGCCGGTTGCGACGCCGGCCAATGTGGCATGCACGCCGGATTTCAGCACGCACAACCAGAGCACCGCGCCGAGCAGCAGGTACGGCGTCAGCGCGGTGACGCCGCGGTGGTTGAGCAGCGCCATCGCCAGCAGGACGGCGCCGGCCATCGCCAGCGCGGATAGCGACAACCCGTGCGCGTAGAACACCGCGATGATCAGGATTGCGATCAGGTCGTCGACCACGGCAATGGTCGACAGCAGCAGTTTCATGCCAACGGGAATACGCGAGCCGAGCAACGCCAGGACCCCGAGCGCGAACGCAATGTCGGTCGCGGTCGGAACCGCCCACCCGCGCATGGCCGTCGCATCGCCATGGTTGGCCGCGGAAAAAAGCAACGCCGGCACCGCGACGCCCGCGATCGCGCACACCAGCGGCAGGATCAGCTGCTGGCGACCTGCGAGCTGCCCGGTCAATGCCTCGCGCTTGATTTCAAGCGCCACGAGCAGGAAAAAAACGGCCATCAGGCCATCGTTGATCCACAGCAGGCACGGCTTGGTGGTGCTGAAGCTGCCGACACCCAGTGTCACCGGCATGACGCGAAAACCTTCGTACAGGCTCGCCAGCGGCGAATTGGCGCATAGCAGGGCGATGAGTGCGGCGGCGATCAGGAGGATGCCGCCAGCGGCCTCCAGTCGCAGGAATTCACCCAGGCGGTGCAATGCGCGTCCGGGCAGCGGGCCCGGCGAAAACGGGTCAGGCCGCATCGGCGTCGACGTCGTCGCACGCTCGCGGCATCACGCGATCACACGTGTCCGCAAGATTGGGTGCGCGCCGCGGGTGCGTGGATGCACGTCAGCGTGGCGCGGTGAAATGCTTCTGCAGGCCCGACCAGCACGCCTGGTATTGGCGCTGCCGATGCGCGGCGTCGAGTGCCTGTTGCGTCGGACGGATGACGGCACGCGATTCGAACATGAAAGCCATCGTGTCGGCGATCACGTCGGGCTTCGACAGATCGGCGCGACTGGCCTTGTCGAACGTCGCGGCGTCGGGGCCATGCCCGGTCATGCAGTTGTGCAGGCTGGCGCCACCGGGCGCGAAGCCCTCGGCCTTGGCGTCGTAGGCGCCATGGACCAGGCCCATGAATTCGCTGGCTACGTTGCGATGGAACCACGGCGGCCGGAACGTGTCCTGCGCGACCAGCCAGCGTGGCGGAAAGATCGCGAAGTCGAGATTACCCACGCCAGCCGTGTCGGTGGGCGACGTCAACACCAGGAAGATCGACGGATCGGGATGATCGAAGCTGATCGAGCCGATCGCGTTGAAGCGGCGCAGGTCGTACTTGTACGGTGCGTAGTTGCCGTGCCACGCCACCACGTCTAGTGGTGAATGGTCGATCGCCGCGCGCCACAGGTGTCCCTGGAATTTCGCGACCAGCTCGAACGCGCCTTCGCTGTCCTCGTACGC
>JAQGOI010000324.1 GCA_028293685.1 Lysobacteraceae bacterium
TCGATCTGGGGCAAGCCGATGTGGGGCACCTGGTGGGACTGGGACCCGCGCCTGACCACCGAGCTGATCCTGCTGTTCCTGTACCTGGGGGTGATCGGCCTGTACAACGCCATCGACGACCGCCGCAATGCGGCTCGCGCCGCGGGATTCCTGGCGATTGTCGGCGTGGCGCTGCTGCCGGTGATCCATTTCTCGGTGACCTGGTGGAATTCGCTGCACCAGGGACAGACGATCAGCCTGTTCGGCAAGTCGCACATGGATGCCAGCATGTTGCCGCCACTGTGGGCCATGGTGATCGGAACCCACATCTGGTTTGTCGGCTCGCTGCTGGCGCGTGCGCGCGCCGACAACCTGCGCCGCGAATCGACCAAGGGCTGGGTCGCAGGCATGGCAGGAATGAGCCGATGACCTATTTCAATTATGTCGTCGCGGCCTACATGGTGTTCGCCGTCGTGATGCTTTGGGATTTCGTCGTGCCGCGGTTGCAGCTGCGTGCGCAATTGCGCGCCGCGCGGCTCCGTGTGGTGCGTCAACATGAGCCACGCGCGACATCATCGGAGCTGCTGCCATGAATCCGGTTCGCAGGCGTCGCCTGATGCTTGTATTCGTGCTGATTGCGGCGGCGGCCTTGGCGACGACTCTTGTCGCGATGGCACTGCAGCGCAACGTTGCCTACCTCTATACGCCCTCGGAAGTATTGAAAGGCGAAGCCGGCGACCATGCCCGGTTCCGCCTTGGCGGGATGGTGCAGGCGGGTTCGTTCAAGCGCGCTTCGGGCTCGATGGAAGCGCATTTCGCCGTCGACGATGGCGATGCCACATTGCCCGTCGTCTACACCGGCATCCTTCCGGACCTGTTCCGCGAGAAGCAGGCGGTGATCGCGACCGGACACATGCGTGGCGACACATTCGTCGCCGAAGAAGTCCTGGCCAAGCACGACGAAACCTACATGCCCAAGGAAGTCGCCGACAAGATGGCACTTGCCCACAACAAGCATGGCGTGCAGACGCCCGCCGACGTCCCGGCGCAGGGTCAATAGGACCGCATGCTTCCCGAACTCGGCCAACTGGCGCTGATCCTCGCGCTGCTCGTCACCGCACTGCAGGCCGTGCTTCCGCTCGCCGGTGCGCATCGCAATGTCGCCTCGTGGATGGCGATCGCGCGACCCGCCGCGTTCGTGCAGCTGGCGCTTGTCGCATCGGCTTTCGCAATCCTCACGCACGCCTTCGTAACGCAGGATTTCTCGGTGCGTTACGTCGTCACCAACTCCAACTCGCTGTTGCCGATGGTCTATCGCTACACCGCGGTGTGGGGTGCGCACGAGGGTTCGCTGCTGATGTGGGCGCTGATCCTGTCGCTATGGACCGCGGCGGTTGCGCTGTTTTCGAAGTCCCTGCCGCAGCCCGTGGTCGCACGCGTGCTCGGCGTCATGGGCGCGATCGCGTTTGGGTTCCTGGCGTTCCTGATCTTCACCAGCAACCCGTTCGGGCGGCTGCTGCCGGCGGAAATCGAAGGCCACGATCTCAACCCGCTGCTGCAGGACCCGGGGATGATCATCCATCCGCCGATGCTCTACCTCGGATACGTCGGGTTCTGCGTTCCGTTCGCGTTCGCGATCGCCGCATTGCTCGACGGCCGAATCGATGCGCGCTGGCTGCGCTGGGTACGTCCGTGGACCAATGTCGCCTGGGCCTTCCTCACCATCGGCATCGCGCTTGGTTCCTGGTGGGCCTATTACGAACTCGGCTGGGGCGGCTGGTGGTTCTGGGATCCGGTCGAGAATGCGAGCTTCATGCCCTGGCTGGCGGGAACCGCGCTTCTGCACTCGCAGGCCGTCACCGAAAAGCGCGGCACTTTTCGCGGCTGGACACTGCTGCTGGCGATCGCCGCTTTTTCCTTGTCGCTGCTGGGTACCTTCCTGGTGCGCTCGGGCGTGCTGACCAGCGTGCATGCGTTCGCGGCTGACCCCACCCGCGGATTGTTCATCCTCATCTTCCTTGGGCTGGTCGTCGGTGGATCCCTGCTGCTGTATGCGCTGCGCGCACCCGATGACAGCGGCGCGCCTGCCGGTACACAACGCTTCGCGCCCGCATCGCGCGAGACGCTCCTGCTCGCCAACAACCTGCTGCTGACATCGGCATGCGCCATGGTGCTGCTCGGTACGTTGTATCCGCTGCTTGCAGACGCGCTCGGACTCGGCAAGATTTCGGTCGGTCCGCCCTACTTCGCGTTGCTGTTCACCGTGCTGATGGCGCCGCTGGTGCTGCTGCTGCCGTTCGGTCCACTGACGCGCTGGCAGCGCGAACAGCCTTCGCGGCCCATCGCCATGCTCGCGCCGTGGCTTGGCCTGGCGCTGGGTATCGGCATCGCTGCGTTTTTCCTTGCACCGCAAGGACCGTGGAAAGTCGCCGCCGGCGTTGCAGGCTCGGCGTGGGTGCTGTTGGGGACGCTGCGTTTCCTGTGGAGCCGGCTGCGCATCAAGGGGACGCCGTTCACGGCGGAAATGCTCGGCATGACGCTGGCGCATATCGGGCTCGCCGTGTTCCTGATCGGCGCGCTGTTGACCGAAGGCCTCAGCCGCCAGCGCGAGCTCGCGCTCGCGCCGGGCCAGACCGTGACACTCGGCGATTACGCGTTTCGCTTCATGAGTGTCGCGCGCGTACCCGGTCCCAACTACATCGCCGACCACGGCGCTGTCCAGGTCTCGCGCAGCGGCATCGCGCTGGACGACATGCATCCGGAAAAACGCACGTACGCAAGCGGTGGCCAGATCATGACTGAAGCCGCCATCGCACCAGGAATCACGCGCGACCTCTACGTCGCACTGGGCGAGCCATTGGGTGGCGGCAGCTGGGCCTTGCGCGTGCACGTCAAACCGTTCGTACGCTGGATCTGGCTTGGCGCGGTGCTGATGGCGCTGGGCGGTTTCGTTGCCGCGACCGATCGCCGCTTCCGCCGGCACACACCTGACGCAAAAACAGCATGACGGCACCA
>JAQGOI010000328.1 GCA_028293685.1 Lysobacteraceae bacterium
TGGTTGCGGGCGGTGCACCGGCGCTGCACTTCTATACGTTGAACCTTTCAAAACCGACGCTGAATGTCCTGAATCTTATGCGCTGAGTTTCAGCGAGGTTCAGGCCGGGGACGCGTTTCGCACGCGCCGTTGACACGGCGCATCGGACGATCCGTGCACACACGTCACGGTGCGCAGCTCATGAAAACATCGATGTTGGCCGCACTGGGTGCGACGCTGCTGCTCTCTGCAACGCCCGACGTCGCTCCCCTGCACGCGACGACCGCCGTCCTGCGGTGCGTCGCAGCGGACGGCACGGTGGCGTACACCGACAAGGCTTGCTCTGCATTGGGCGCGCGTAGCATCCCGATTCCTGGCCGCCTGCTGACGCAGATTGCGCATGACGAGTTGCGATTGGGCGACAACGCCGACGACAGCGTTGGCTATCCCGCGCCGATCGTGCCTTCGCGGAGATCTCCCGTTGGTGGCTGTGCGCGCACTCCCACGCAGCTGGCCATGGATCTGCGCGGCTCGCTGACACTGGGTGACGTCAATCGTGTCGCCGAGAGCTACGACTGGGTCGGCATGTCCAGCCGGGAGGGCGCCCATACGTTGGATCGGCTGCAGCAGCTTATCGGCAAGCCAGTGATCGACAGCCATTACTTCGACGCGCAGATCGGCTTTGCTGGCGTGCCTGACGCCGGAGAGCAGGTTGCATCCAGTGCAGGGGGAACCGGCGGCGATGCCGGCATGCTGCAACTGGTGCTCGGTGACGGTGGGGCGAGGACCGCAACCGATTTCGACGTGCACAAAGTGAGGGGCTGCTACTTCGTCAAGTACTGAGCACGCCGGGGTTTCCTGCCGTCGTGGCGAGCGGTACGCTGCGTCATGCCCGCTTTGCTGCCCATGTTCCGCAATCTCGCTCAGGCACTGTTGTTGGTGGCTTCGTGCATTGCGGTACCCACAGTTCGTGCCGAAGTGCATCGCTGTACTGCCGCGGACGGCACCGAGGTCTTCACCGACAGGCGTTGCATCGACGTCGGCGCAGTGGATCGCCTCCCAACCGCGCCGGCCACCGGCGGCTCCGTGCTGTATCGCCGCGGCTGCTCGCATACGCTGCAGGATCTGATGCTGGAGCTGACGACGGCCATCGACAGCCGCGATGTCAATCGCCTGGCGGGCGTTTACGACTGGACGGGCATGTCCAACAACACGGCCTATGCCGTCATGGACCGATTGCAGAGGGTCGCGGAACGCCCGTTGGCCGACGTCAGGCCCATCTTTGCCGGTGGCGCGACCGCCGACGAAGACTATTACCCGCAAACGACCGTTCACCGGATCCCGGTCGGTTTGCGCCTGGAACAGAACCTTGCCAACGGCAGCACTCCATTCCATACCGTATTGCGGTTGCGCCGCTATCTGGGATGCTGGTGGGTGAACCTGTAAAGGCGACCTGGTCGCGCTGTGGCGAGCCGACACTGGCTGCGTTGCAGCACGCGCGAACCTTTCGGTCCGCTCCGGTGGCAGGCGCCACGCTAAACTAGCGTCATCACACGCGGATATTCCCCATGACCCAGCGTTATCCCGAATGGATCTGGCACAACGGCGCGATCAAGCCCTGGGCCGAAGCGACCACGCATGTCATGGCGCACGCATTGCACTACGGCTCCTCCGTATTCGAAGGCATCCGCAGCTATGTCACCTCCGGAAACGGCCAGGCGAACGGCGCCGCGATCTTCCGCCTGAGCGACCACAGCCGTCGCCTGTTCGCTTCGGCGAAGATCTATGACATGCCGATTCCCTACTCGGTCGACGACATCAACGCCGCGTGTCGCGACGTACTGAAAGCCAACGCATTGACGAAGGCGTACCTGCGCCCGATTGCGTTTCGTGGATTGGGTGGATTCGGGTTGTCTGCGGATACGCCGACCGATGTTGCCGTCGGTGCATGGACGATGGGACCTTATCTTGGGGAAGGTGTCCTGGAACAGGGCATCGACGCCTGCGTTTCGAGCTGGCAGCGCTTTGCACCGAACACGATTCCCGCCGGCGCCAAGGCCGGCGGCAACTATCTGTCCGGACAACTGGTGGCGCGCGAAGCACGGCGCCTTGGTTTTGGCGAAGGCATCGCACTGGCATCCACGGGCCTCCTGAGCGAAGGCGCCGGCGAGAATCTCTTCCTTGTGTTCGACGGTGCGTTGCATACGACGCCGATCAGCGCGGCGCTGCTCAACGGCATCACCCGGAACACGCTGATCACGCTGGCCCGCGATCGCGGCATCACGGTCGTCGAACGCGATCTGCCGCGCGAGTACCTGTATCTGTGCGACGAATTGTTCATGTGCGGCACTGCGGCCGAGATCACGCCGATCCGTTCGGTGGATGGTCGCCAGGTCGGCACCGGAAAGCCGGGGCCTGTAACGCTCAGGATGCAGGAATTGTTCTTCGGCTTGTTCGACGGCAGCACGCCTGATACGTACGGCTGGCTGGAAGCGCTTTGAATGCGAAGCGGGTTTCCTAGCGCGCGGCGGCGCGGCGCACATCAGGGTTAATGTGTTTCACGGTAGCGCGGCGGTGCTGAACGACAGCGTCGCCACGACGCCGCGCTCGGCACCGGGAATCACCCGGACATTCCATCCGTAGAGGTCGCAAAGGCGCCGCACGATCGACAGCCCGATGCCGCCACCCTGTGAATGCTCGGCGTGGGTCCCGCGATAGCCGCGTTCGAAGAGTCGGGCAGCGTCTTCCGGTGTCAGGCCCGGGCCGGAATCGGCAACCTCGACCGCTCCGGGCAGCATGCGCACGACGACGTCGCCCTGCGCGGTGTACTTCACCGCATTGCCGATCAGGTTGCCGAGGGCGACGGTAACGGCGGACTCCGGTGCATCGACCACAAGACCGCGCTCCCCTTCCAGGCGCAGTTGCAGCGGCTTGCCGCCAAGTTGCGCGCGATGCGCATCGAGCAGCTGTTCGGCGATGCGCGCGACGTCGGCGGCGCCATGCCCACGCTCGTTTCGCGACAGCAGCAACAAGGCACTGATCAGGTCGGTGCATTGCTGCTCCGCGCGCTGGACGCGCTCCAGCCGCGCGCGCGTCTTGTCGTCAAGTTGCGGGCGCGAGAGCAGCAGTTCGATCGCGCCGCGGATCACGGCCAATGGCGTGCGCAGTTCATGGCTGACGTCTGCATTGAACTCGCGGTCGCGCTGCACGACCTGCGTCAGTCGCGTGGAGTAATCGTCCAGGGCGCTGGCCAGTTGGCCAACCTCATCGTCGGCGAAATGCGTTGCCAGCGCTTCGGGTTGCGAATTGCGGCCGGAAACCCGCAGGCGCTGCGCGAGCTCGGAGACCGGACTCATCACGCGCGATGCCGCCCACCAGCCCACCAGCAGCGACAGCGCGGTAAACACCGCAACCACACCGACCAGCGCCGTGTTGAACTGGCGTTCGCCACGCTTGGACTGGGTCATGTCGTATGCGAGGAAAAACCA
>JAQGOI010000370.1 GCA_028293685.1 Lysobacteraceae bacterium
CCCAGTTCGCCTCGCAACTGCTGGTTGGCTTCGACCAGTTCTTCGATCTGGGCCCGGGCTTCGGCCAGGTCCAGGAGCACGTTGCTCAGGAGAGCCGATAGCTCATTGCTGTTCGTGGCATCACGGACGCCGCGGCTGGAAACGAAGAGCTTTCGGTTGTTGATCATTCTTGGAGCCCCCAAAGCTCGTCGAACGGACTCCTAGATACGCCCGGCTTTTCCGGCCGTCAATGCCCTGCCGCGGTCATCAGGCTGAACATCGAAATCGAGGACCGGCTGTAGTGTCGGCGTCATGCCTCAGCATTGCCCCCAAGCCATCGGCCCACCCCCGCCTGGTTCATCAGCTATCACGCCGTATGTGGACGCATGCGGCCAACGCCAGCGGTTTTGTAGGCGAATTTCATTGAATAGCCGCTGAAAGCGGTTACAGGAGCCTTGCGAGCTAGCCGCCCCAGGCAGGGCGCCCGGCAGGCTGACCCAACGTCAGCAACATCGAAGCCAGCAGCGCGGCGATGTCGTCCAGGTGGCCATTGGAGGCTGCCGTGGACAGAAGCTGCCTCAACTCCTCACAGAGCTCGCCGGGCTTGATCCTGATGGTCCCGGTCTTGTGCCGTTCAACGCGGTCGTGAAGGATTTCGACGCGCTGCTTGAGCGCCGCTCGCTGCCAGTACATGCCAGTCATCCCTGAGCCGGGGACCCTAAGGCAACTGGAATGCAGGTTGCCGCCGCGTCGAGGCCGCCCTCGGGAAACCAGCAAGGACATGGATTCCTTGCATGCTTTCAACGGGACTGGGAGAGTTGGTGCCGAAGGTGGGACTCGAACCCACACGCTTTTAAGGGCGGCGGATTTTGAGTCCGCTGCGTCTACCGATTCCGCCACTTCGGCATGCCGTCATCGGCATGGGTGCGCAATATAGCAGAGGCTCAGGCGGCTTCGTCGGTCGGCAGGTCGCTGGCGGCGCGCTCGTACCATTCGCCGTCCTGCGGAACGAACATCGAACAGCACTCCATCGGCGCCTTGTAGATGTGCAGGGAGATGGCGACGACATCGGGGCTTGCGTTCCGAATGGTGTGGTATTCGTGCGGCGGGATCAGGCTGCCGGCACTGCCCGGGCCGGCCTGCATGCCGCCCGCGGCGCGGAAACGAAAGCGGTTGCCGTCGCGTTCGAGCAGTTCGAACTGCGTGATCTCCAGTTGGCCGTCCCACACGCCTTCCACGCACCACAGGCCGCTATGGTCGTGCACGGGCGTGCCCTGGCCCGGCCCCCAGGTCATGGCGACAACGCTGTAACCATGGCGTGCACTGCGGTAGAGCTCGCGGCGCGCGTAGTGGTCGGTGATCGGTTCGTGCACGCACTCGGGGAGCTGGACATCCTGGTCGCGGATCAGCCGGCACAGGGTGTTGCGCAGGGCAGACGTGATCGCGTGCTGGTCGCCGCTGGTCACGGCCGCGTCCAGTGCCTGGACCAGTTTGGCCTGACCAGGGAATGTCACATCGGGGCAGGGCAATCGATCCATCGCGCAAGTCTACCGCCGCACGGCGCCCAGGAACTCCGCGACGGCAGGGCCGAACCGCGCGATATCCACCAGGAAGGCGTCGTGGCCCTGCGGGGACGGCAGCGGAAGGAAGGTGGCATCGGCGCCGCCAGCGCGCAGGCCGTCGGCGATCTGCTCCTGCTGCTGCAACGGGAACAGGATGTCGGTCGATACACCAATCGCTAGCGCCCGCTCGACCTGCAACGTCGCAAGGCCGGCGAGAACGTCGCCGCCGTCGGGGGCGTATTCGGCCATGTCGAACCAGTCCATCGAGCGACTGAGGTAGAGGTAGCAATTGGGATCGAAGCGACGCACGAAGCGGCGCGCGTGGCCTTCGAGATAGCTTTCGACGGCGAACTCGAGCCCGAACGGGTCCTCGTCGTCGCGTCGATCCGAATCCAGCCGCACGCGGCCGAAGCGGCCGTCCCATTCCAGCGCCGAGCGATAGGTGATGACGCCGAGCTTGCGCGCCATGCGCATGCCGGCTTCCGGATAGTGCACTTCATCGTAGCGGCCGTGGCTCCAGGCCGGGTCGAGCCGGATGGCTTCGCGCTGCAGCGAGCGGATCGCGATCGAAAACGGCAACGCGCGCGCGCTGCCGCTGATGTTGATGTGCGAGCGGCCGCTGCCTGGATTGCGCAGCAGGTAGGCGAGTGCGGCCATGCCGCCCATCGAGTTGCCGATCAGGCACGCCAGACGTTCGATGCCCAGCGACGCGACCACGGAAGCTGCGGCGTCGGCGACGTCTTCGAGCGACAGCTCGGGAAAGTCCAGCCGATAGGGCTCGCCGGTATCGGGGTTGATCGACGCCGGTCCGGTTGAGCCTTTGCAGCTTCCAAGTGCATTCACGCAGATCACGAACCAGCGGTTGCTGTCGATGGGCTTGCCGGCCCCAAGCATCGCCTCCCACCAGCCCGGCTCGGCATTGGTGGCGTTCGCAGCGGCATGGGCGTCCGGCGAAAGACCCGTGAGGATCAACACCGCATTGTCGCGATTGGGGTCGAGCGTTCCCCAGGTTTCGTACGCCAGACGCGCACCGCGAAGTACTCCGCCCCGCTTCATCGCAAGTTCGGGCAGCTCGTGGAAGCGTGTACCCGCTGGAATGAATTCGGTCATCGGTCCAGCTTACCGGCGCGACGTGCCGATCGTCAGCTGCACCGTCCTGCTGGTCGGCAGACGGACGATGACGGGCAACGATTCCAGATCGTCGGGCTGGGGCATGGCGTTGCCGCTGGCCGAAAGGCGCGCGACGAGTTCGACGACCGGCTGTGATGAGAGTCGCTGGGTCGGCATCGGGCCGTCGCCATCGTCGAGCGCCGCCGTGAAGGGCAACTCCTGCACGCTGTGTTTCTCGACGGCCACCGGCATCGGCGGACCGTTGGGGACGCGCGCAATCACAAAGACCACCGCGTCGCCGCGAAGACGCACACGCGCCGCGAGTTGCGGATCCAGGCGTACGGCGATGTGCAAGCCACTGGAAGCGCCTGGTGGCTCGAGGGTGGACAGCGGTGCCAGGCCTGCCTGCC
>JAQGOI010000338.1 GCA_028293685.1 Lysobacteraceae bacterium
CACAGCGCCGGGGTCGGCGAGGGCGTGTTCACGGCAATCACCGAAGCCGGCTTTGGCGGCAAGCCGCTCAAGCGCGTCGTGGGTGCCGATACGTTTACGCCGCTGGCCGGGGCCGCTTTTCTTGTGATTCCGTCGGAAGAGGAAATCATTGCCGCAGCGCGGGCACTCGCCCAGGCCTGAGTTCGCGACGTGCTCTGACCTGCAGGAATGAATCAGCGCGCAAGACCGTCGACCATCGCTCGTTGGGTCAGGGCGACGTCGCCAGCTCGCAGCGGTCCCGGGTCCCGCGAAAGGGGAAGCACGGCCAACGCCAGGCAATCCCCGCCATGTTGCGCAACGCCGACAACCGTCCCCAACGCCTGCTGCGCGTCGCCATGGATTTCCGCTCCTTCCGCCACGTTTATCGCGGCCTCGAACAATGCCAACCCGCGCTTCGCCTGCCCCAGGAAGTGCGTGCGGGCGACAATCTCCTGTCCGGGATAACAGCCTTTCTTGACGCTGTAGGCGTGCAGGCGTTCCAGCGACAGTTGTTGTGGCGTCCATTGGCCAGACTGAGATTCCGCGAGCCTCGGCAGGCCGTAGGCGAAATCGGTCGCACGCCACCGCTCCGCTTCGGCGCGTGTGAAATGAGCCGGCGAATCACCAATCCGCAAGGTTCGAAATCCCATCTCACCGCCGACGTCGAGCTCGAACATGTTGTCGCCAAGTGTCGACACCCGGTTCCCCGATGCGTCTGGAGATTGGTTAAAAGACCCGCTGACGCTCAGCTGGGTGGACGGGCTGATGACGACCTTGCTGCGGAACACGAACCGCTGCAGCTGCATGGCCAGCATCGCCGGGTCTGCATCGGGCAACAGCAGGTAGACGGTTTCGGCGTCACGAATGACCAGCGCGAACAACGCGATCAGCCGTCCTTTCGGTGTCAGCCAGCCATTCCATTGCCAATATCCCGGAGTGAGCGTCCCGACGTCGTTCATGAACTGCGCCTGCGCGAATGCGATCGCGTCACGACCGATCAGTGTCAGCACGCGATGATCGGGCAGGGCGAAATACGGTGCTGCAATGGACTGCGGGTTGTCGGGCATGGGCTGCGGACTTAGACTGGCTGGGCTGTGAATCCCAAGATGATAGGTGATGACGCTTCTGTCCCCGACGTGCCGGTGGCACCCGTGCCTGTCGCGGACGACCGGGCGCGTGCCGCCGCGAGTGAGACGGGGGGCCGTCCGGGCCTTGATCCAACCCGCTATGGCGACTGGGAAAAAAACGGCCGCTGCATCGATTTCTGACCGTGCGGCCGTCGTGCCGCGCCCACTGCAAGGATGAGTCGCAACAATGGCGCAACGCGAACGTCCCACGTCACCGCATCTGCAGGTCTATCGCTGGCAGCTCACGATGGTGATGTCGATCCTGCATCGCGTCAGCGGCGTGCTGTTGACCTTTGGCGCATTCGGCCTGAGCTGGTGGCTGCTCGCGCTCGACAATGGCGGTGAGCGGTATGCGCGTGCCGCGTCCCTGGTGGCCTCTCCTTTCGGCTTGTTCCTGTTGTTCGGTTTTTCGCTCGCGCTGGTCTACCACCTGCTCAACGGGCTGCGGCACCTGCTGTGGGACATGGGCTGGGGCTTCGAGATATCCGAAACCTATCGTTCGGGATGGGCGGTTGCCGTGCTGACCGTGTTCTTCACCGCGGCCATCTGGTTCGCTGCCTTCGGAGCGCGCGCATGAGCAATATCGGAACCGCCGGAACACCGGAGCGCACGCCACGGAGCGACTACCGCACGCCCCTCAAACGCGTGCGTGGACTTGGCTCGGCCAAGTCAGGGGTCGGGCACTGGTGGCGTCAGCGCCTGACGGCCATCGTGCTCGTATTTCTCGTGCCATGGCTGGTCGGCCTGCTCGTGTCGTTCGTCGGCGCTGACGGCAGCCACGCACGCACTGTCGTCGCCCGCCCGTGGAATGCAGTGGCCCTGGCGGCATTCGTCATTGCGATGTTCTGGCATGCCAAGCTCGGCATGCAGGTGGTGATCGAGGATTACGTCCATGTCCGCTGGCTGGAGGTCGCGTTGCAGGTGCTCGTGACGCTGACCTGCGCGCTGGCGACACTCGCATCCCTCTATGCGCTGGGCCACATCGCAATGACTGTCGCAACGTACTCCCGGTGACCCCAGTCCAATGACCAGCGCTTACAAGATCACCGAACACAAATACGACATGGTCGTGGTCGGCGCCGGCGGCGCAGGATTGCGTGCGACGTTTGGCCTTGCCCACAAGGGATTGACGACGGCGTGCATTACCAAGGTCTTCCCGACGCGTTCGCACACGGTCGCGGCACAGGGCGGAATTTCCGCCGCCCTCGGCAACATGGGCCCGGATGACTGGCGGTATCACTTCTACGACACGATCAAGGGCTCTGACTGGCTCGGCGACCAGGACGCCATCGAATACATGTGCCGCGAGGCGATCCCCGCGGTCGTCGAACTCGAGCATCAGGGTGTGCCGTTTTCGCGTACCGAGGACGGGCGCATCTACCAGCGTCCCTTTGGCGGCATGACGACGGAGTACGGCAAGGGCACCGCGCAACGCACCTGTGCGGCTGCCGATCGCACCGGGCACGCCATCCTGCACACGCTGTACCAGCAGTCGCTCAAGCATGACGCGCGGTTTTTCATCGAATACTTCGCGCTCGACCTGATCATGGACAGCGACGGCGCCTGCCGTGGCGTGCTGGCGCTGGACATGGCCGAGGGTTCGCTGCACCTGTTCCGCTCGCACGGCACGGTGTTGGCCACCGGCGGCTACGGGCGCGCGTATTTTTCCGCTACGTCCGCTCACACCTGTACCGGCGATGGCGGAGGCATGGCATTGCGCGCGGGCCTCGGGCTGCAGGACATGGAGTTCGTGCAATTCCATCCAACAGGTGTCTATGGCGCCGGCGTGCTCATCACCGAGGGCGTTCGTGGCGAAGGCGGCATCCTGCGCAATGCTTCAGGCGAGCGTTTCATGGAGCGATACGCCCCCAACGCGAAGGACCTGGCATCACGCGACGTCGTCTCGCGCTCGATGACGATTGAAATCCGCGAGGGGCGGGGCGTCGGCGAGCACAAGGACCATATCAACCTCGACCTGACGCACCTTGATCCCAAGGACATCCACGAGAAGCTGCCCGGCATCGCCGAGAGCGCCCGCATTTTCGCCAACGTCGATGTCACCCGTCAGCCGATTCCCGTGCTGCCAACCGTGCACTACAACATGGGCGGCATCCCGACGAACTGACACGGCGAAGTCGTGCAGTTGCGCAACGGCAATCCCGATGAAGTCGTTCCTGGGCTGTACTCCATCGGCGAAGCGGCGTGCGTGTCGGTGCATGGTGCCAACCGCCTGGGATCCAATTCCCTGCTCGATCTGGTGGTGTTCGGTCGCGCGGTCGCCAATCGGTGTGGCGAGACCATCCGCACCGGCCAAACCCACAGGACGCTTCCGGGCGATGCCTGCGATGCGGCGCTGGGCAACCTCGACAGGCTGCGCAATGCCAACGGCAGTACGCCCACCGCCGTCATCCGCGACAACATGCAACGCACGATGCAGCTGGATGCGGCCGTGTTCCGGACCGGCGAAACACTGGAGCAGGGAGTCGCCAAGGTGCGGGACATCCACGCTTCGTTTGCGGACGTCCGTGTCAGCGATCGATCGCTGATCTGGAACTCCGACCTGATCGAAACCTTCGAGTTGCAGAACCTGCTCGGGCAGGCGCTGGCGACGATCGTCTCGGCGCAGAATCGCACCGAATCGCGCGGCGCACACGCGCGCGAGGACTTCCCGGACCGCGACGACGTCAACTGGATGAAGCACAGCCTGTGCTGGGTCGACAACGACGGTTCGACGCGCATCGACTATCGTCCGGTGCATCTGTATACGCTTGACGACGATGTCGAAGTCGTCCCGCCCAAGCCGCGCGTGTATTGAAGCCGTGAATCGAGAATCGAGAATGGGGAATCGGCAAGCATGGCGATTGCCCCGCTCCTGCACCGACGATTCCCGATTCTCCATTCCCAATTCCCGGACCTAGTCCATGGCCGAATTCACCCTTCCGAAGAACTCGAAGATCCAGCCGGGCCGGCGCTTTCCCGCTCCGGCAGGAGCCACGCGTGTCCGCGATTTCAAGGTCTATCGCTGGAATCCGGACGACGGACGCAACCCGAGCGTCGACACCTATCAGGTTGATCTCGACACCTGCGGCCCGATGGTTCTCGATGCGCTGATCAAGATCAAGAACGAGATCGACCCGACGCTGACCTTCCGGCGTTCGTGCCGCGAAGGCATCTGCGGATCGTGCGCGATGAACATCGACGGCACCAATACGCTGGCCTGCACCAAGGCGATTGCGGATTGCGGCGGCAAGGCAGAGGTGCCGGTCTATCCGCTGCCGCATATGCCGGTGGTCAAGGACCTGGTGCCTGACCTGACCCAGTTCTACGCGCAATACGCGTCGATCAAACCCTGGATCCGCACGCAGAGCGCGCCGCCGCCGGACCGCGAGCGCCTGCAGTCGCGCGAGGACCGGGCGAAGCTCGACGGGTTGTACGAATGCATTCTCTGCGCATGCTGTTCGACGGCGTGCCCCAGTTACTGGTGGAATGGCGACCGTTATCTCGGCCCGGCAGTGCTGCTTCAGGCGCATCGATGGATCATGGATACGCGCGATGAGGACACGGGCGATCGCCTCGACGACCTCGAGGACCCGTTCAAGCTTTACCGCTGCCATACCATCATGAACTGCACGCGCACGTGTCCGAAGGGACTGAATCCAGCCCGTGCCATCGGCGAGATCAAGCAGCTGATGCTGCAGCGGCGCGGCTGACAAGCGGCAGAATGGCTGGTGACTCGGATCTTCCGCGGCTGCGCTGGCGCTGCCGACGCGGCATGCGCGAGCTCGATCAATTGCTGACGCGATGGCTCGATCGGGAATGGGCGGCGTCGTCCGAAAGCGAGCGTGGGGTTTTCCTACGGTTGCTGGATTGCGAGGACGATAGGCTCTGGCGCTGGTTCCTTGGCCATGAAACACCGCCCGATGCCGAACTCGATGCATTCGTCCAGCGCCTGCGCACCTTGCCGCCTTGAATGGCGCCCGTCGCGATGGCTGTTCGTCGCCTTGTCGCTGCTGGGGGTCGCGGCGACGGTTGCGGTCTGGGTGAGTGAAATGCCACGGGCGGCAGCATTGCCCTTGGGACTGGGCGCGCTCGCCTACAGCAGCTGGCTTGCGTGGCGACAAACGCGAAGTCCGCTACGGCAATTGGTATGGCCCGTCGACGGCGCATTACGGATGGACGGCCTCGAGATCGATGACGTCGTACTGACCTGGCGGGGCCCATTGGCCTTCATCCGCTGGCGCGACGACACCGGGCGGACGCAGCGCCTGGCGTGGTGGCCTGACACCCTGCCGGCGACGATGCGACGCGAGCTGAAGCTGGCCGCTGCGTCTGCGAGCACTGCGCACACTCCCGCTTCGATGGCACCATAGCCGCTGCTTCGTCGATTGAAACCCATGTTCAAACCCATTCCTGTCGCCATCGGCTTGCGCTACCTGCGCGCAAAACGCCGTAATGGATTCATTTCGTTCATCTCGATGGCGTCCATCCTGGGGATCGCGATTGGCGTGGCTGCCCTGATCACGACCCTTGCGGTGATGAGTGGATTCCAGCGTGAGATCCGCGATCGCATGCTGCAGATGGCCGCGCACGCGACGGTCAGCGCGGACGGTGACGTCATGCAGAACTGGCGGCAGGCCGTTGCCGAGGCCCACCGCGACCCGCGCGTGGCCGGAGCTGCGCCATATATCGAAACCCAGGCGTTGCTGAGCGGCGTGCGTCGCCAGCCGGCTGTCGTTCGCGGTGTGGCTCCGACCGAGGAAGACAAGGTTTCGGTTCTGGCGCAAAAAATGGTGCAGGGCCGACTGACGGAATTGACGCCA
>JAQGOI010000349.1 GCA_028293685.1 Lysobacteraceae bacterium
ATTCGCCTGCCTGCTGTCACTGCTACTGTCGACGCAGGCGATCGCCGCGCGCGCCGTGATGCCATCGCTGATCCCACTGCCGGCAAACATGCAACGGCTGCCGGGGGAATTCAAATTGGCCGCCGACACGCCGATCATCGCGGGCGATGCGCGTGCCCGCGAGGCCGCCGGATACTTCACCGGATATGTCGCCAGAACGCGTGGTATCCGGCTTGAGTCGCGGTCGACGAGCCGACGACACGCCATCACTTTCGCCATCGATCTGGCGGCGTCCGCGAATCCAGAAGGTTACCGGCTGGAGGTAACGCCAAACGGCGTCACGGTGATGGCGCCCGACGCGCGTGGACTGTTCTACGGGGCGGTCACTCTCGCGCAACTGGTCGACATCGGCACATCACCCACGGCGCGCATGCCTTCCGTGCGCATCGAGGACGCACCGCGCTTTCCGTGGCGTGGACTGATGCTTGATTCGGCGCGGCACATGCAGTCGGTGAACGACATCAAGCAGCTGCTGGACGCCATGGCGCTGCACAAGCTCAACACCTTCCACTGGCACCTCACAGACGACCAGGGCTGGCGCATCGAAATCCCCGGATACCCGAAGCTGACCGAGATCGGCGGCTGCCGGATCCCTGCCGGCGACACGGGAATCGATCCGCTGACAGGGAGGCCGAAACCGTACTGCGGTTACTACACACAGGCGCAGATCCGCGACATCATCCGCTACGCCGCGCAACGCCACATCACCGTGGTCCCGGAGATCGACATTCCCGGCCACGCGCAGGCCGCCGTCGCGGCGTATCCGACGCTGGGCAACGTCACTGGGCCCACGCACGTGTCCGCCGAGTGGGGGGTGCATCCTTACCTGTTCAATGCCGATGAGGACACCTTCCACTTCCTGGAAAGCGTGCTGTCCGAAGTGATCGCACTGTTTCCCGGGCAGTACGTCCACCTGGGCGGGGATGAAGCCGTCAAGCACCAATGGCAGCAGTCGCCCCGGATACAGGCGCGCATGCGCGAGCTCGGGATCCACAGCGAAGCCGAACTTCAGGGCTATTTCGTCAGGCGACTCGGCAAGTTCCTGCATGCACACGGACGACGGCTGATCGGCTGGGACGAGATCCTGGAAACCGAGCTGCCTGCCGACGCGACGGTCATGTCGTGGCGCGGAATCCAGGGCGCGGTGGATGCGGTGCGCAAGGGACATGACGTGGTGATGTCGCCTTCCTCCGACCTCTATTTCGATTACCTGCAGACGACGTCCGCCGACGAACCTCCGGGGCGCCCCGCCACGATCGGACTGCAACAGGTTTACGCCTTCGAGCCGATGCCGCCGGCGCTGTCCGTCAGTGACAGCCGCCATATCCTCGGTCTCCAGGCCAACGTCTGGACCGAACACATGCGTACGTTCGCGCGGGTCGAGCACGCGGTGTTTCCGCGCATCGCAGCGGTCGCGGAAACCGGATGGACGCCGAAGGACCGGAAGGACTACGCCGGCTTCCTGTCGCGCCTGCCTGCGCAGCTGCAGCGCTATCGCGCACTCGGCATCGACTATGCGCAGACGCCGTTCGCTGTCGCGGTTGAGGCGGTTCCCGTCGGTGATCGAATGGCGCGCGTCACGCTATCCAGTCCGCTGTCGCTCGGCGAGATCCACTACACCACCGACGGCCGCACGCCGACACCGGCATCGCCACGGTATCGGACGCCGCTCGCGCTGCGAATGCCGGTCCGGTTGCGTACCACCGCGTTCGCCGATGGGGTGCCGCTGGCCGATCCGGTGACGCGTCGGCTCGATGCCGCATCGTTCCTGCAACGCAATGATGAAGCGTTGGCGATGTGCAGCCAGGGCTTGATGCTGCGCCTGGAGGACGACGGTCCTCCCACGGGCACGCGCGCGATCTACAACGTCGACATCTTCAACCCGTGCTGGCAGTGGACTGACGCGCCGCTGCGAGGCATCGCGGCGGTCGAAGTCCATGCCGGTCGCATCCCCTACCTCTTCCAGCTGGACAAGGACGAGGTCAACCGCAAATTCCATCCGGCGTCGACATCCAGTGGCGAACTGGAGATACACGCCGGCTGCGACGGCGCGTTGCTGGCGCGGGTTCCGCTACCGCCGGCGCCTGCGGCGGATGGCTTCATCACCCTTCCGGCACCGTTGCCGGAACACGCCGACGTACAGACGTTGTGCCTGTTCTTTACCGGGGATACGCGGCCGACCATGTGGGTGATAGACAATGTTCGTCTGATTCCATCAGGATCCCACGCTGCAGCCGAACGGAACTAGCGCAACACCGGCTCAATAGCCCAGCGGTGCGAACCATTCTTTTCCCAGCAACAAAAAAGGCCCCTCGCGAGGGGCCTTCGTTTTGCAGCTGACGCGCCGGTCAGGTCTTCTTCTTCGGCGCGATCATCATCACCATCTGCCGGCCTTCAAGACGCGGCCGCGACTCGATCACGATGTCTTCGCCCAGATCCCCTTCGATCCGGTTGGCCATTTCGCGGCCCAGCTCCTGATGGCTCATCTCACGGCCACGGAAGCGGATGTTGACCTTGATCTTGTCGCCCTCTTCCAGGAAGCGGCGCATGTTGCGCAGCTTGATCTGGTAGTCGCCCTCGTCGGTGACGGGGCGGAACTTCATTTCCTTGATCTCGACCTGCTTGGTCTTTTTCTTGGCGAGGTTCGCCTTCTTCTGCAGTTCGAACTTGAACTTGCCGAAGTCCATGATCCGGCACACCGGCGGATCCGCGTTGGGCTGGATCTCGACCAGATCGAGGCCTTCTTCCTCGGCCTTCGCAAGCGCTTCTTCGCGCGACAGCACGCCGACCATCTCGCCATCACTTCCAATGACACGCACCTTCGGTACGCGGATTTCACTGTTCTTGCGGTTTTGCTTTTCAGGGGTAGTGATGTTGCGATCTCCGGAGTGGAACGTGCCGGTCGCGCGGGCGACCGGGCCAGTCTTCAGGTTGCTGCGTGCTCACCATGTAAACGCGAGGCGAATTCGGCGACGGACATGGTCCCCAGGTCTTCCCCCGATCGCGTTCGCACGGCCACTGCGCCATTGTCCTTCTCGCGGTCCCCGACCACCAGCAGGTACGGCACCCGTTGCAGCGTGTGCTCGCGAATCTTATAGCCGATCTTCTCGTTCCGCAAATC
>JAQGOI010000087.1 GCA_028293685.1 Lysobacteraceae bacterium
CCAGCGCGCGATCGCCATCGGCGAGCAGCTGCGCCGGCTTGCGCTCGAAATGGCTGCGGACCATCGCCTCGCCAACGCACCACTCGCGCTCCAGGTAGCTGAAAACGCGCAACCCCAGGCTGACCTGCGTCAATTCCGTCAACGTCGGCGCGACGTCACCCGGATCGTCCGGACGCGGCTTGGGCAGTCCGCCACCGCGCTGCGCCGCATTGATCAGCAGGGTCAGCCGGCGCTGCGCGAGTTCCGCCTCCGTACCCAGGCCGTTGCTGCCGTCCAGTCCCACGGCCGCGGACAAGGCTGTCCGCAATGCCGTCAGTTCACCCTGCAGCTGCGCGGACATCGCCTGCAATTCGCCGCGGGCAGCATCGCGCACGGCACCGAGCGCTGCGTGGGCCTCGTCGCGCTCGGCCTGCACGGCCTTCATCTGCAACTGCAGGCGGATGAGTTCGGTCCCCGGGTCCACCAGCGTGCCGGCCTGCAGGCGCTCGCGCACCTCGCGACCGAGCTGCTCGTGCAGTTCCGGATGCGTGAAATGCAACTCGCGCGCGGATTGCTGCCAGGCATAGGCCACCTGCTGGGCCGAAAAGGTCTGGGGGGCAGCGACCGCGGCTTGTGGGGCTTCACCGCTCTTGCCCATGGCGATGATGGTTTCATCGATCCGCGTGCCCAGCGGGCTGTCTTCGAAGCCGGGGTCGGTGCGCCGCAAGGCTGCGCGGCAGTCCAGCAGCAGGTTGCGCAGGTCCTTCATCGTGAAGCGTCCGCAGATGCCCGGTTGGAGCCATGCATCAGGCCACGGAACGCGGTCGTTTGTCTCCACCGTTGCTCGGGTTTGTGACCGGCGGCGCACGGCCGCGCGTGGTAACGCCGCGGACTGGGCGCCGATGCGGCCTGGTCGACTGCCGGGCGCGTGTCGGCGCCGGGCGCACGCGCTCCACAACGGCCCGTTTCAGGTAGCGCAGGGTGGCCAGTTCCCACTGGCGCTCGCCACGGGCCAAGGCACCGGCCCGCTGCACGCGACCCTGCCGCCAGCCTGCGAATACGGCCGGATCGATGTACGACTTGCGGCAGACGGCCGGCGTGTTCCCCAGCGCCTGGGCGACTTCGCGCACGACGGCGTTTTCCAGCATTGCCAACACGCGTTCGCTGGGCGCCGCATCGGCGGCACCGTCGGGTATGTCGATCCTCGCCAGGCGCTGGAATGCCGCCAGCGTGCCGCCCCAGGTCCGGAAATCCTTCGCTGTGAAGTCCGATCCGGTGGCTGTGCGCAGGTAGTCGTTGACCTGCCCGGAATCCACCGCTGCCGGATGGCCATCGTCATCGCGGTACTGGAACAGCGCCTGCCCGGGCAGTTGCTGGCAGCGACGCAGCAGCCCGACCAGGTGGGTGTCGTCCAGGACGACGTCGTGTTCCTGCCCGCCCTTGCCACGGAACTGGAACCGCGCGCGCCCGCCGCGCAGGAAGGCGACATGCCGGTTGCGCAGCGTGGTCAGCCCGAACGAGCGGTTGCTGCGCGCGTACTCGTTGTTGCCGACGCGGATCAATGTCTCGGCCATGATCGAAACCACGATCGCGAGCACCTTGTCGCGCGGAAAGCCGCTGGCCTTGAGATCCTGTCGCAGGCGCCGGCGCAGGCGTGGCAATGACTCGCCGAACGCGATCACGCGTTCGAACTTTCCGTTGCCGCGCACCGCACTCCATTGCGCGTGATAGCGGTACTGCTTGCGGCCGCGGGCGTCGCGTCCGCAGGCCTGCAGGTGCCCGCGTGGATGCGGACAGATCCACACGTCGGTCCATGCCGGCGGGATCGCCAGCGTCCGGATGCGTTGCAGTGTGTCGGCGTCGTCGATCCGACGGCCGTCGGTATCGCGGTAGACGAAACCGTCGCCCGCGCGTTCGCGGCGCAGGCCGGCCGCACGATCGCTGACATGGCGCAGCCCGGCATCGCTGGCGGCCCGCATCGCCGCGTCGGTGGTCGCAGGGGTGTCGGTCATGGCCCGAGCATTCGGGTGGCGGCGTCAACGCCGCGCAAACGGTTCACCGGACCTTCGCGTTGCCTGCGTCGATCATCGCTGCTGCTGTCACTGTCGGTGTCCGCGCGAATCGCCGGCTCGCTCCACCCGGATTCATCCAGCGTGTGGCACAAGCAGACCTGTTCCAGTCGGCGGAGTACGGCGTGCAAGCGGATTCACGGCAATCAGGCGGACAAGCCGCCCCTTCAACCGAGCGCCTGCGCGTGACGCTGTACGACGCCGACGGCGCGGACGCCGACCTCGCTGCGGATGACATCGATGTCGCGGCGTTGTCGGAGCGTCAGCTGCTGTGGGTCGATGTCGACGTCGGCGACGAGGATCCGATCGCCGCCGACGCCGCCGCGCTGTTGCGCGAGCTTGCGCGCAAGCTCGGGCTGGGTCCCGATGGCGAACAGCTGCTGCGTGAGCTCAATGGCAGCTCGCGGCTGCAGAATTTCGGCGACTGGTTCCTGGTGCAGGTGATCGCCGTGGAGCACAGCGGCGGCCTGAAATTTCGCGGACGCCGGCTGGCGATCGTCTGTGGCGAAAACGTCGTTCTGAGCCTGCATCACGGCCCGGTCGAATTCATCGAACAGCTGCGCGATCGCGAACGCGCCGACACCCGCATCGGCAGCCTCACCGCCGAGGGCTTCACCGCCTCGCTGCTCGACTGGATGGTCGAAAGCTACCTGCATGCCGTGTCCGATTTCGAGGCGGCGGTCGATCGTCTCGAATTGACCATCCTCGCCCGCAACGTCAGCCACCAGAGCCTGCCCGAGCTGGCCCGCCTTCGACGCGGCGCATCGCGACTGCGGCGGATGCTGGCGCCGCACCGTGCCGTCTTCGGCGCGCTGGCACGGCCGGATTTCCGCCCGGACGACACCGGGCTCACGGACAAGCAGTTTCGCGCCCTGGAACAACGTTTCGAGCGCGCCATGGATGCGGTGGAAAACACCCGCGACTTGGTGGTCGGTACGTTTGAATTGTTCACCACGCGCACCGCGCAGCGCACCAACGACACGATGCGCGCGCTGACGTTCGTGACCGTGCTGCTGGGCTCGCTGGCCATGGTCGCCGGCGCGCTTGGCATGAACTTCAAGGCATCGCTGTTCGATACCGGAAACCACGGCTTCTGGACCGCGATCGGCGGCATGGCGGCGGTGGTCGTGGTCGCCATCAGCGTCGCACGCTGGCGCCGCTGGCTCTAGGCCGGCAATCTCACTGCGTCATGTCGACGGCGAGCGCCGCCGGCGACATGGCTGGTGTCCGCGCATAGCGCCATGCAATCAGCCAGCCACAACCCAACAGCAATGCCGCGATCAGGAACGGCGCGCCGGGCAGGTGCATCGGTGCATGGTCGCTGATGAACAGTCCGAACGAGCCGGCGAAGATCGCCGGGCCAATGATGCCCGCCAGGCTGATCAGGCTCATCAACGCACCCTGGATGCGGCCTTGCACGTCGCTGCCGACCTGTCGCGTGATCAGCGCCTGCGTTGCCGGCGCGGAAACGCCCCACAGCGCCGACACCGGTATGCCGACCAGGAACAACGCGCCGGTACCTGCGAAGGCGTAGATCGAAAAACCGACCACGCCGCAGCCAAGGCCGAGCAGCAAGGTACGGCGCTCGCCGAGCCTCGCCACGATCCGGCCGACCAGTCCCGCCTGCACGATCAC
>JAQGOI010000023.1 GCA_028293685.1 Lysobacteraceae bacterium
GGTGCCGTCGCCGCGCTGGCGCAGTCGCGACCACAGCACCTTGCCCGGATAGTCGTAGAGGCTGGTGCGCAGGTCGAAGGTCGGCAACTGGTCGGCGCGTTCGACGTCGGCGATGCGCCCGGCGCGCAGTTGCTGGTCAAGGTCGCGATCTCGCCGGTGAGCGAGGACAACGCCATCGCCAACCTCGACAGCGGCATGCGCGGCTGGGATTTCGACGGCGTGCGCGCGCAGGCGCGCAGTGCGTGGACGCAGGCATTGTCGGCAGTCGACGTCGATGCGCCGGCGCCGATGCGCACGAGCTTCTACACCGCGCTGTATCACACGCTGCAGGCGCCAAGCCTGTTCATGGACAGCGACGGCCGTTATCGCGGACCCGACAACGCGGTGCACCTGGCGAAAGGCTTCCGCAACGTCTCGACCTTTTCGTTGTGGGACACCTACCGCGCGCTGCATCCGCTGCTGACGCTGCTGCAACCACCGCAGCGCACCAACGACGTGGTCAATTCCCTGCTCGCCGCGCGCCGCGAAAGCCCTTACGGAATCCTGCCGGTGTGGGCGTTCCACGGCCAGGAGACGTGGTGCATGATCGGTTACCACGCGGTACCGGTGATCGCCGATGCCTGGATGAAAGGCATTCGCGGCTACGACGCCAATGAAGCACTGGATGCGATGGTGGCGAGCGCCAGCTATGGTCCCTACGACGGCTTGGCGCAATACATGCAGCTCGGCTACGTGCCGATCGACGAGGAAGACGAGGCCGCGTCGAAGACGCTCGAATACGCGTTCGACGACTGGACGATCGCGCGCATGGCCGGCGCGATGGGGCGCAAGGACATCGCCACGCGTTTCGAATCCCGCGCCGGCAACTGGAAGCACGCGTTCGATCCGGCTACCGGCTTCATGCGCGCGCGCAAGCGCGACGGGAGTTTCCGCGAACCGTTCGATCCCACCGCCAGCGGTTACGGCAGCGACTACACCGAAGGCAACGCCTGGCAGTACTCGTGGTACGTGCCGCAGGATGTCGCCGGCCTCGCACAGGCGCTCGGCGGCGACGACAAACTGATCGCGAAACTCGACCAGGTGTTCGACGCCAAGGTCGACCCGAAGACCTTCGCGCACATGGAAGACATCACCGGACTGATCGGCTGGTACGCGCACGGCAACGAGCCCAGTCATCACGTCGCCTACCTGTACGCCTATGCCGGACAGCCGTGGCGCACGCAGCAGCGGCTGGGGACGATCATGGCGACCCAATACAAACCGACACCCGACGGCCTGGCCGGCAACGACGACCTCGGCCAGATGTCGGCGTGGTTCGTGTTCACCGCGCTCGGGTTCTATCCGGTCACGCCGGGCAGCAACGAGTACGTGATCGGGCGGCCGTTCCTCGCGCGCGCCACCTTGAACCTGCCCAACGGCAAGCAATTCCGCATGGTCGCCGAAGGCCTCGACGACAGCCATCCGTACATCGGCGGTGCCACCCTCAACGGCAAGCCGCTGGACCGCGCGTTCCTGCGCCATGAGGAGATCGTCGCCGGCGGCGAGCTGCGCTTCACCATGCAGTCGCAACCGAGCAGGATCTGGGCGACGGCGCAGCGGCCGTATTCGATATCGGCCCCTGCTGCCGCGCGCGAAAGCCGCATAATCCCGCCTCGCGCGGGCCCATAGCTCAATGGTTAGAGCAGATGAATCATAATCCTTTGGTTCCAGGTTCGAGTCCTGGTGGGCCCATCAATCAGCCGTCCGACGAGAACGCCTGTGTCCGACCAACGCATGCCGGCGGCATTCCTGGGCCACGGCAGTCCGATGAACGCCCTGGAGCGCAATCGCTTCACCGATGCGTGGCGCGCGTTCGGTGCGTCGGTGCCGCGACCGCGCGCGATCCTGATGGTGTCGGCGCACTGGACCATCAACGCGACCGCCGTCACCGCGATGCCGCGGCCGAAAACCATCCACGATTTCTTCGGCTTCCCGCAGGCGTTGTTCGACGTGCAGTATCCGGCGCTTGGATTGCCGGAACTGGCCGAGGAAGTCGCCGACGCGGTGCAGCCCGACTACGTCGGCGCCGACCATGACAGCTGGGGCCTGGACCACGGCGCCTGGTCGGTGCTGGTGCACGCGTTTCCCGACGCCGACATCCCCGTCGTGCAGCTGTCGCTCAACCTCCTCAAACCTCCGGACTGGCACCTGGCGTTGGGCGCGAAACTGGCCTCGTTGCGCGACCGCGGCGTGCTGGTCATTGGCAGCGGCAACGTCGTGCACAACCTGCGCGCGATCGACTGGCAGCAGCCCGATGCCGGTTTCGACTGGGCACGACGGTTCGACGAGCATGCGCGACAACTGATGACCGAACGCCCTGCGGACGTTGCCTCACTCGCAACACATCGCGACTTCCATCATGCCGCGCCGACGCCCGAGCACTTCCTGCCCCTGCTCTACATCGCCGGCCTCGCCGCGGCCGAGGGCGCGCCTGCGCGCGTGCTGGTCGACGGCTACGCCTTCGGCTCGCTGTCGATGACGTCCTATACGCTCGACACAGCACTCCCCACCGCCGGCTCCGGCTCAGGGGGCAGTGCACCATTCGCGCCGGACCTGCCGGCCGAGCAGACGAATATCTGATCCGGGCGGGTTGGCATCAAGCCAGGCTGCGCGATTCCGTCCTCAAGCGAACCGACGCCAGCCGTGGCGTGCTGTCCATATATATCCAGACCGGCAACTCAACGGGCAGAATTGGAGTCGAAGTCGCCATCCTCGCGACGCCAATGGGAACCTGCCATGTCGACCCCAGTGAAGATCCTCAGCCTCGCAGTCACGTTGGCCATCGCCGGCTGCAACAGGAGTCCGCCGCCAGCGGCCGAATCGACGGCGCCCCCGGTCTCGGCGGTCACCGAAACCGCTCCAACCGTCGAGGCAGCAGCACCCTCTGCGACCGCCATCCCGGCCCCCCAGCTGCAGGCGGCCATGCGCGCGCTGTGGCACGGCCACATCGTGGCCACCCGCGACTACGCGGTCGCTGTGCACGCGCACAAGGACGCCGACCAGAAGCATGCCGCCGATGCGGTGGTCGCCAACGCCAGGCAGATCAGCGACGCGGTCGCGGGCTTCTACGGCAAGGCTGGCGGCGACCGCATGCTGGAATTGCTCAGTGGCCACTGGAGCGGCGTCCAGGCGTTGACCGATGCCCGCGGGAGACGCGATGACGTCGGCGCCGACAAGGCGATGAATGATCTCACCACCAACGCTGGCGACATCGCCAAGTTCCTGGCCGGCGCCAACCCGAACCTGCCCGAGGACACCGTGCGTGGGCTGATGCTCGCGCATGTCGCGCATCACGGACAGCAGATCCAGCAGATCATGGCCGGCGACATTCAGGGCGAAGCCACCACCTGGACCGCCATGCAGCAGCACATGGACACCGTTGCCGACGCATTGGCTGGCGCGATTGCCAAGCAGTTTCCGGGCGGCGCAAAGGCTGGATGACGTCGCGGCCGGCCGCGCCGCTGCCCGCCGGGA
>JAQGOI010000041.1 GCA_028293685.1 Lysobacteraceae bacterium
TACCCGCTGGCGCTGTTGGTGACATTTGCATCGCCCGTCGTCGCGCTCGCCAGCAGGCCCGTTCCGCTGCCCTGGTACGAGCCGCCCAGCACGTAGCCGGAGTTGGTGATGGACGCGCCGTTCGCGGCATACGCTTCAAGGCCGACGGCCGGCCCCACGTTGTAGGTGAGCGATTGCACGAAACCGGAATTCGTAATCCCGGCTTGACCGTTGGCCGAGGACGCGTATACCCCGATGGCCGTATAGGTGCTGCTGGTCGTGCTCTTGATCGAGCCGCTGTTGCTGGCGTTCGCATTGCCGTCATACGTGCGCGCATCGATGGCGATCGCAGATCCGCCGGAGGACGCGACACCAACGGATCCGGTGTTGTCCACGGCAACGCCGAGTCCGCCGTAGGCTCCGATGCCGATGGCCTGATCCTGACCACCGCTTGCCGTGATCGAACCGGAGTTGGTCACCGTGGCGACACCGTAGACGGAGGACAGATTGACGCCGACGGCCTGGTAATTGGTCGATGTCGCCGCGATGCTGCCGCTGTTGGTGAGGCTCGCGTCGCCGTATGCCTGCGCCACGACACCCGCTGCAATGCCGTTCACCGACGAGGCGGTGATGGCACCTTCGTTGGTAACGGCAAGTGTTCCGTAGGCCGTGGCCAGCAAGGCAATCGCACTGCCGTCATTGGCTTGCGCGGTCACTGTACCGGCCCCCTGGTTGTCGACCGACAGGTTGCCGGTGTTGGCATACACATTCCATGCAATCACGTCCGCCGCACCGGCGTCGGCCGCATAGATGGCGACGTTGTTGACGACCGTGACGTCGTACAGCGCGCTGACACTAGAAGCGACAACAGCGTCATCCGCGAAAGTAGCGACAGTGCTGACATCCGATTCGCTGGTCAGCACGCTGTTGATGTCGCCGAACTGCGTCCAGCCTGCGCGGCCATGCGCGGTGGCGTCATCGGCCACCAGGCCAAACGACGGCATCACACTGTTTGGCGGGGCGTCGCTCCAGGGTGAGACAAGATCGTCGAGGGGCGTTGTGTCTTGGACAAAAATGCCCTTTGCGTCGGTGCAGATCGCCGCGCCTGTAGTCGGAGTGAAGCAATGGTCGCCGGCCATGGCCGCGCCGCTGCCACCCAGCGCCAGCAGTGCAACGGAAATGGAGAGTCCAGAACGAACGGCGCGCGTGAGCGGCGCGATCTTGAACGTGCGTTGGCCCTTTGAAGCGCGGCCGTTCTTGCTTGCATTCATTTGACTACCAACCCCTTTGATTGAAAAGCGCTGTGTCCGCACCGACAAAACCGGGTGCGACGATGGATGGTCCCTGATCTGGTTAGCTCCCGGTTCCGGGACGCCCCACTGCTATCGACTGTGTTGCATGCAGGCGGAACCGTTCCCACGTGAGGAACGGTTCGGCCACGCCTATTGCATCGCGCCGACGTTCACGGGCTTGCTTCGCTGCAGGCCATAACCCGCGCTGTCGGTAACTATCTCCGTGACGCTGTATGTGCCTTTGCGGGGATACAGGTGCGTGGGATTGGTCGCAGTCGATGTTCCGCCATCACCGAAAGTCCATTTGTGCGACAGGATCGTCCCGCCGCTGTCGGTCGATGTGTCGGTGAATCTGACGAGCAGACCGCCGCCGGTAACGTTGAAGTTGATGACCAATGGCGGTGGGGTGTTACTGCCGATGAGCGGTAGGGCCTGGTTGAGGATCAGGCTGCCGCGACCGGTGGCAAAGTCGTAGCCCGCCTTGGCCGCTTCGCCGCCGTTATTACCGACGGTGACGTCATGGAACACACCGCTTGGCATCTGATAGATCCAGGGTGCGGCGAAGCCGATATTGGTTCCTTTGGTCGCGATCACGCGCGCCCACATGCCGGCAAAGAGTGGGGCCGCAAGGCTGGTCCCGCCCACCTGGGCGAAACCGCCGTTGTAGGTGACCAGTTCTCCGGAAGACGGATCGGCATCAAACGCGATGTCAGCGACGCCGCGCTTGGTTCCGGGAACCAGTACGTTCTGGAAACTTGGCTTGGGCTCGTACGTACTCGGACTGCCGCCCGAACCAGCCCAGACGGTTTCGCCGCTCCACGTGGTCGATGAGGCGTTGAGGGTGGTACCGGCCGCGGCGACCACGTACGGGGAATTCGCGGGCCAACTGGCTTCGAGGATCCCACCGTCCTGGCATTCGTCGGCGCCGAAATCGCCGGTGGAAATGGAGAACGTCTGCCCCTGCGCCACACCGGCTTTGAAAATCTGGTTGGCAGCCACGGCAGAGCCGTCGCCCTGCGCCCCGATCTCGCACTCACCAAGTGACACATCGATGATTTTCGCGGCATTGGCAGCGACCGCGGTGTTGAAGCTGGCCACCACCGTCGAGTTTTCATATGTGGGGCCGGCGTAAAAAACAATCTTGCCGACCCGCCCACCGCCCATGCCCACGATGCTCTGGGAGTCGAGGTTCCATTCGATGACTCCGCTCCTGTCGTCGCTGGTGCCACCAGTGGCGACCGTCTGCGTCGTGACCCTCGCAAGCTGATTGGCATCGGTAAATGTGTTCAGGTCGGCGATCGTTGGGTTCATGTTGCCGATCGTCACGATGCCGACGGTGACGCCCGCGGCCGTGAGCACGCCGTTGCCCCCGTAAATTGAAGAGAACTCGGTTGGGTGATGGGCTGTGATCGCATTCGCACTCACACCCGCCGGCAACATCTTGGCGAAGGTGTGCAGCCGATGCACCGATTGCAGGCCCATCACGGAAAGTACGCTGTCCTGGAGCAGCGCGGGAATGTGCGCATCGCTCCTGTTGGCGAATGCAACGCGGCCTTCTTTGGTCTGCACGCGTGCGAACGACGTCTGGAAGGCCGTCTGCGCATTGGCCGCTGTGCCATCGGCCGTCACCAGCAGGCGATTGGGAGCAATCACGACGTTGTGGTAGCCCATGATCGTCAGATAATTGGCGACCGTGCGTGCCTGCTCGTATGTGGGGGCGTGTTGCGCCGAGAATTCGGCAGACGTCAGCGTCTTGTGTGCAGCGATCAGCCCGTCGAGTTGGTCCTGATTACGCAGCTTGAGCGCAATCGCGACATGCATGGGCTGCAATCCAGACAACGTGCCGGTGACGACATCGCCCTGGCGCAGCGCAGTGGCACGCGCAACGGGGAGACGACTTGTGCCCGCCGCGTGCGCTGGAAGTCCCAGTGAACCGAACAATGCGAGCGTGGTGCCCAGCGCGAGTGCCGCGCCAGGAAAGCGTATATGTGTTGTGGAGGTCATTGGAGTGCCATTTCCTGTTCGAATCGAGCCGGTGGGCGGGATGTACCGATGCCGTGGCTCAAGTCAGGTCCTGTGCCCGCCGGGACTCCCCTCGAGCTTTGCCGCATGGGGCATCCGTGCAACCTGCATCGGACCCGCCTGCCCCATCTAACGGAAAAGCAACAGCTGCACACTGGACCCACCCTTGTGGGTAGTAAATCCCTAGAAAGAGTGATGCCGCCCCAGCTCACTCGAACGAGTGATACTGGCAATGGCAAACGCGCTGTAGCCTGCAATGGCAATGAACACCATCAGGCGTACCGTGCCACCATCCATTCATGTCCACGCCTGTCGGCTGCAGGAACCGGACGAACGCCCACGAGCCGGTTGCGGGCGTGAGACCGCAACAGGTGTGAGCGATCCAATGCAGCAAGGCTCCCGTAACACGATGGATCGCGGATGACCCGGCTGCTGTCGCTGGCGCTTGGAGCGCTTGCGGTGATCTCGCCCTGGCAGCGCGCCAGCGCGCTCGATCCGTCGAAGGCCATCACGCAATACGTGCATTCCACCTGGGACATGGATGACGGGCTGCCGCACAACGGCGTCACCAGAATCCTCGAAGCAAAGGACGGATATCTGTGGGTCGGCACGCAGGCCGGGCTCGCCCGCTTCGACGGCGTGCGTTTCACTGT
>JAQGOI010000042.1 GCA_028293685.1 Lysobacteraceae bacterium
TCAAACCTTCAGTGCTGCATTAAAAAGGGGCAACGGAGACCTTCGAAGGGAGGACGGACAAGTTGAAAGGTCCAAGCGAGACCTTCCGGAAGCCTGCGTTGCCCGAAAAAGCCCCGGCGGTGACTGAAAAAGCCGCAACGTTGCGGTGGAAAACAGCAACGCAGAGCCCCGGAGCCTCATGCATGAGGTTTTTCAGGGCATCGTTGCCCCTTTTTCGGGCAACGATGCCTGTCAGCAGACCACGGCTACTGCACCGTCCAGCCACCATCCACGTCGATGGTGTGGCCGGTGATGTTGCGTGCCACGGGCGACATCAGGAATGCGGTGATGCCGGCCAATTCATCGAAGCCGATGAACACACCCTTCGGCATCGGCTTGAGCATCACTTCGCTCACGACTTGCGATTCGGGAATACCACGTGTGCGTGCCTGGTCGGCGATCTGCGTGTCGACGAGCGGTGTCTTCACGTAGGTGGGGCAGATCGTGTTGATGGTGATGTCGGTGTCCGCTGTTTCCAGCGCGACCACCTTGGACAATCCGAGCAGTCCATGTTTGGCGGCGACATATGCGCTCTTGTAAGGGCTGGCGACGAGCGAATGGATCGAGCCGATGTTGACGATGCGTCCGAAGCCGCGTTCGCGCATGCCCGGCAGTACCGCGCGCGTCAGGCGTGCGACACCGACCAGCATCACCTGCACCAGGAAATCCCACTTCGCCATCGGAAATTCCTCGAGCGGCGCGACATGCTGCAGGCCGGCGTTGTTGACGAGGACATCGATCGGGCGCGATACGGACGCCATCGCCGCAGCCACACTGTCATCGGACGTGACGTCGAGTACCAGCGCTTCGGCTGAACCGCCCGCGCTGCGGATGTCCCCGGCGACAGCATCGGCTGCATCGCGGTTGACGTCGGTGATGACGAGGTGGTGGCCGGCGGATGCCAGTTCTGAAGCGATGCCGGCGCCGATGCCGCTGCCGGCGCCGGTGATCAGGATGCAGCGATGACTCATGGCGGGCGACTCCTGCGGGGGCACATAGTTTGCCCAGTCCCCTTGTTATTTGGCACGCTGGGGCCCGTCCTCGAGGAAAGCCCCGATGAAACAACGCCATTTCTCGATGTTGCGCGACTTCCAGCTCGCCGACTGGTTCACCCTTGCCAACGCCTTCTGCGGCACGGGTGCTGTGTTTGCGGCGATGCGCTTCCTGCAGGAGGGGGTGGTGCGCGACCTGTTGCTGGGCATGGCGCTGATCCCGGCGGCATTCGTGTTCGACGCCCTGGACGGTCGCATCGCGCGCTGGCGCAAGGTCGCATCCACGCTGGGGCGCGAGCTCGACTCGCTCGCGGACGTGATCTCCTTTGGCCTCGCGCCCGCCGCGCTGGGCTATGCCTGCGGCCTGCAGGGCGGCTGGGACTGGATGGTGCTGTCGTACTTCGTCGGCTGCGGCGTCAGCCGCCTGGCACGCTACAACGTGACGGCCGAATCGCTGTCCGGGGAGGAGGGCAAGGTCAAATACTTCGAAGGCACGCCGATCCCGACCAGCGTGCTGATCGTGGGCCTGCTGGCGCTGGCGGCATTCCAGGGCAGGCTCGGCGCCGACATGTGGGGCGGAGCGCAGCGCGTGGGCCCGTGGCTGCTGCATCCGCTGGTGCTGGTCTATGCGCTGTCGGGCTCGTTGATGATCAGCAAGACCCTGCACATTCCAAAACCCTGATCGCGTCCAGGTGCCTTGCTGCATCGCAAAGCAGTGTTGCCGGTGCTGCGTACGGGCGCGCATGATTCGCCGGGGCGCACCCGCGCCCGGGCATGACCTGGCAAACCTCGGGGAACACCAGCGATGAATGGAAACATCTTCCTGCGCACAGGCGTCGTGCTGTTGCTGTTCGGCATCGCCTTCGGCATCTACATGGGCATGACCCAGGACTTCACCTACGCACCCGCGCACGCGCATCTCAACCTGGTCGGGGGTGTACTGATGTTCCTCGCCGGCCTGTTCTACAACAGTCGCCCTGCCATACCGTCCCGGGCCATTGCCGTGCACTACGTGGTGCACCTGGCTGGCGCGGTGCTGCTGACCATCGGCATCTATGGATCCATCACCCATACGCCGTGGTCGGGACCGGTCGTCGGCACAGGCGCATTCCTGACGCTGGCGGCGCTGTGCATCTTCGCCTGGCGCGTCTTTCGATCGGGCGGCCCCGCGATCGTTCGCTAGCCAGCTGTCCGGCGCCGCGCCGCCGCGAATCGGGGCACCAACGCGCTGGTTACGCCTGCAGCGCTAGGATGCGGCATCACAGGAGGATCCAATGAAAACCCCATGGCCGGGCGCTGCCCCGGATGCCAGTTTTGAATCGCTTGCACGCCAGTACTGGAGCGGTTGGGGCGACGCCATGCGTGGCGCGGCACCGGCGAATGCGAATACGAACGCACCCGGCTGGCAGGATGCGATCGACTGGTGGAGCAAGCTCGCACAGGGCACTTCGCCCGATGCCAACGCAGCCGTGGACCGGTTCAATGCCCAGGCTCGCGACTGGTACGGACAGATGCAGCAGGTCGCGGCGCAGTTCGCCGGACGCGATGCAAAGCCGGCCGACATCGCCAGCGAATGGAAGCGTGCGATGGGGAGCTTCGGCGAGAATCCGTTTCCGGACATGTTTCGCGCCATGCAAGGCCAGGGCGCGCAAGGGTTGGAACAATGGACCGCGGCGGCGGCGCCATGGCTGGATTCCTGGCGCCGTGAGGCGACTACCCTCCTCGGAATGCCCACGTTCGGCATCGGACGCGAGCATCAGGAGCGCTGGCAGCACCTGGCCAAGGCGCAAATGGATTACCAGCAACAGGAGGCCGCCTACAACACATTGATGCTGCAGGCGTCCCAGCGCGCCTACGCCGTGTTCGAGAAGAAACTGTCCGAGCGCGCCGCGCCCGGAAAGCAGCTGACCACGGCACGTGCATTGTTCGACCTGTGGATAGAGGCCGCTGAGGAGGCGTACGCGGAGATGGCGCTGTCGCCCGAGTTTCGCGAAGCGTACGGCGCGCGCATCAATGCGCAGATGCGCTTGCGACAGGCCGTGCAGGGCGAGGTCGAGCAGATGAGCAACACGCTCGGGATGCCGACCCGCAGCGATCTGGACGCGGCCTTCCGCAAGATTTCCGAGCTCGAACGCGCGCTGCGCAAGCTGCGCGACGACATGTCGAATGCGAACGACGACAACGTGCGGGCTGCCGCGAGCTCGCGCGCCGTGAAGCCTGATGCCGGAAAGCAATCGTCCGCACCTGCGCGCGAACCAATGCCGGTCGGGGAGCCGGAGCGACGTCCTGCCAAGACGGCGGCAAAGACGGCGGCAAAGAAGACATCGGCAAAGAGCAGCAAACGATGAATGGTCCGCTTGATTTCACGTCGCAATCGCTCGCCGACGAGGCCCGGCGGATGCGCGACAAGCTGGGCGCCGGGCTGGAGACACTGCGTAACCTTGGCGATGTCGAATACGGTGCGACACAGCGCGACGAAGTGTGGCGAGACGGCAAGGTGGTGCTGTATCGCTACCACGGCGACACGGTGCCGACGGCGCGCGTCCCGCTGCTGATCAGTTACGCGCTGGTCAACCGTCCGTACATGGTCGATCTTCAGGCGGACCGATCGATCGTCAAGGGGCTGCTGGCGCGCGGCGAGGACGTCTACATCATCGACTGGGGTTATCCCGACCGGTCGGATCGTTACCTTACGCTCGAGGATTACATCGAGCGATTCCTGGGTGGCGTCGTCGATTACCTGCGCAGGCATCACCAGTTGGACGCGATCAACGTGCTTGGCATTTGCCAAGGCGGCGTGTTCGCGCTGTGTTTTGCCGCGCTGCATCCGGACAAGGTCCGCAACCTGATCACGATGGTCACTCCGGTGGATTTCCACACCGACGACAACATGCTGTCGGGCTGGGTGCGGAATGTCGACGCGGACCTGTTCGTCGACACGGTCGGCAACGTCTCCGCCGATGTGATGAACCACACTTACCTGATGCTGAAGCCGTTCCGCCTGAACCTGCAGAAGTACGTCGGGCTCGTCGACATCCTCGATGACAGGAAAGCGGTCGAGGATTTCCTGCGCATGGAAAAATGGATCTTCGACTCGCCCGACCAGGCCGGTGAAGCGTTCCGCCAGTTCATCCAGCAGTTCTACCAGCGCAATGGTTTCGTCAACGGCGGCATCCGCATCGGCGACAAGGAAGTGCATCTCGGGCTGGTGGAAATGCCGGTGCTCAACATCTTCGCCGAGCAGGATCATCTGGTCCCGCCGGATTCATCGCGCGCATTGAAGAACCTGGCTGGAAGCAGGGATTACACCGAGCTGTCGTTTCGCGGCGGCCACATCGGCATCTACGTGTCCGGCCGCGCGCAGCAGCAGATCCCGCAAACCATCCACGACTGGCTGTCGCAACGCTCCACCGGCAAGTGATCCGCGCGCTGCGAAGTGTCGTACAGATCGTCGGCGTCGCCTGGGCGGCGCCCAACACCTTGATCGGACTCATCGCAGGTGTTGCCGCACTTGGTTTTGGCGCGCACGCGCGATGGAGCGCACGTGAGCTGGCGCTGGTGTTCCAGCGGGTGCCGTGGGGCCCGGGGGGCGCGATGACACTTGGCAACGTCATCCTGCACAGTGGCGACTCGCTCGACGACTCGTGCGTGACGTACGCGCATCGCGCCGGACATCGACAGGAAGCCGCGATCGTCCTTGCCGACCATGAGCGCGCGCATGTCCTGCAATATATGGCCTTGGGGCCGTTATTCCTGCCGCTGTACTTCATCTGTGGCGGCATTCATGTCCGCAATCGTTTTGAACGCGCCGCCGATCGTTATGCGCTGACGGGCCATGGCTGGTGGCCGTGGCACAGCGACAAATCCACGCTGCAATCTTGACGTTCGCGTCACGACGGATTGTCTAGCCTGCGGGTGTCGAAGAAGTAAGAGCAAGCGCGAGTGGGTCCTGGTGCAAGCCAGTCCAACTCAACCGTGTTCGGACCATTCGGCATTGAAGGCTCAGTCCCCTCCGAGGCCAAACCCTCGTGAGACTGGGCCTTCTCCTTTTGGGCGCGAAATCTAAATAAACCGTAATCCGGTTTTCACAATCGCGGCCCCTTTGGTCGGTGCACGCTCGTCTCCCCGCCGTGGATGGCAGCGATGAAAAGCCGACTTCCAATCACGCTGGCGCTGGCCCTGTCGGTTGCACCGCTTGCGGCCCAAGCGGGTGGTGGCCCCTTCGGCATCGACCACCGCGTCGCCTACGACAACTCCGGCATCTGGAAACGCAGTTACCAGAAGGATCTGGCCGCGGGCGCGGCACTGGCGGTCATCGGAGGCGCTCTGTATGCCGACAGCGATACGCGCATGGGGCACACCTTCGATCAGGCGCTGGACGCTATGGTGTTGACGGCGGGGACGACGACGGTCATGAAGTACGCATTTTCGCGCGAGCGCCCCAGCGAAGACGCCAATCCCGATGATTTCTTCAAGGGCCATGGCTACCAGAGTTTTCCAAGCGGAGAAGTCGCCGAAATCACGGCGGTCGTGACGCCCTTCATTGCCGAATACGGACACGATCATCCGGCGGCGTACGCGCTGGCCATATTGCCGGCGTACGACGCTGTCGCTCGCGTAAAGGTGCGCGGCCACTGGCAAAGCGATGTGCTCGTCGGCGCAGCCGTGGGCATGGGTTGGGGACTATGGGCCCATCATCGCCCGACGCCACTGATCATGGGGTTGCTGCCTGGTCGCGGCTTCATGGTCGGGTACGCGAAGACATTTTGATTTCGCTGACGCAAAGCCTCCATGCTGTCGCCATGAGCGCAGCTGCGACGGGCGCGCCGCGATGCGCATGCAACCTTGAGACGTGCGACTGCGTCGCCCGGCAACTGGGATGCGACGTGGGTTTAAAAGTCGAAAGCCTGTTGGGTTGGCGATTGCCGAAGCGTCTTGACCGCCTGCCGGGTTGTCGTCACCGGAACCGGCGAGCGGGCACTGCTCGCGGCGCGTGCGTTCACCCACAGGAGCGTCATCTCCCCCAGTTCGCCTCGCAACTGCTGGTTGGCTTCGACCAGTTCTTCGATCTGGGCCCGGGCTTCGGCCAGGTCCAGGAGCACGTTGCTCAGGAGAGCCGATAGCTCATTGCTGTTCGTGGCATCACGGA
>JAQGOI010000049.1 GCA_028293685.1 Lysobacteraceae bacterium
GATGTCGTCGTTTGCGACGATGGATTGCAGCATTACGCCATGGCGCGCGATGTGGAGATCGAAGTCATCGATGGGCGTCGTCGCTACGGCAACGGATTGTTGCTGCCCGCCGGCCCATTGCGCGAGCCCGTCGCGCGCGGGGCCGAATGCGATTTTCGCGTCGTCAACCTGCCGTCCGGCGATCCGGAGGAAGCCAGCGCTGGTTTTGGCGAATGGCCGATGCGCTTGCTTGCGCACAGCGCAGTGCCGGTGCTTGGTGGCAGGCCGCAACCGCTCACGGCCTTTGTCGGCCAACGCGTGCATGCCGTCGCCGGCATCGGCGACCCTGAACGTTATTTTGCAATGCTACGGGCGCTGGGCATCGCGGTCGTCCCACACGCATTTGCCGATCATCATCGCTATACGGCTGGGGACTTCCAATTCGGCAGCGACCTGCCGGTGTTGATGACCGAAAAAGATGCGGTGAAATGCATGGCCTTCGCCACCACCCGTCACTACAGCGTTCCGGTGAGCACCGAGTTGCCGGAAGCCTTTTTTGTGGCGCTGCTGGACCGGCTGCGCAGGCCCAGGCAGGAGGCTGCGTGACGCTGGACTTCGTCGTCGCGATTCCCGCGCGCCTGCAGGCGACCCGGTTGCCAGACAAGCCGTTGCGGCTGCTCGGGGGCGAGCCATTGATCCTGCATGTCGCGCGATGCGCGCTGCGCGCCGGTGCCCGTGAAGTCTGGGTTGCCGCCGATGACCAGCGCATTGTCGATGTACTGGAGACCACTGGTGCGCGCGTGGTGCTGACGTCGCCGGATCATGCATCCGGCAGTGACCGTCTGGCCGAATGCGCTGCCATCGCGGGATGGGGCGACGATACGATTGTCGTGAACCTGCAGGGTGACGAACCATTCGCTCCTGCGGCAGGCATTCGAGCAGCGGCAGCGGTCCTGCGCGATTCCGGTGCCGACATCAGTACGTTGGCAACCCCCGTCGCAGATGTCGAACAGCTGTTCGATCCCAACGTCGTCAAGGTCGTCCGTGCGGACAATGGCGATGCGCTGTATTTCAGCCGCGCGCCGGTGCCCTGGGCTCGGGACCACTTTGCCCGGACGCGTGAAGCCATGCCTGGTGGCGACGTCTGGCTGCGGCATATCGGCATCTATGGTTATCGCGCCGCCACACTAAAGCGATTTTCGGCGTTGCCCCCCGGCCGGCTTGAGCAGATCGAGTCGCTCGAGCAGCTGCGCGCGCTCGAAGCAGGCATGCGCATCGCAGTAGGCATTTCCCCGGAAGCGTTTCCGCCGGGCGTCGATACCGAAGGCGACCTGGCGCAGGCCGAGCGACACCTGGCCGCGCAAAAGGCGTATTGACGCCGGTGTCATAATCAAGCCTCCCGTATGCGACGCAATCGACTGCTGCGATGGCAATCCACCCTCACGCCGATGCCCGGAATGAATCGTCGCCCGCGACGCTCATCCGGTCGATGGATCGCATTGTCTGCGCCTGTCTGATTGCGAGCCCGGGCCGGATTGACCCGGCAAGTTGGTCATGAACGAGCCAGCAGCCTCAGCATTCGACGGCAAGGCATTCGTCCGCGGCCTGAGTACGGCGCCGGGTGTGTACCGGATGTTCGCCGCGGACGGCAGCGCACTGTATGTCGGCAAGGCCGGCGCATTGCGCAAACGCGTGGCCAGCTATTTCAGCGCGACGCCGAAGCCCGCACGCACGTTGGCGATGCTGTCGCAGGTGGTCCGGATGGAGGTCGTGGTCACGCGCACGGAAGCTGAAGCGCTGCTGCTCGAGAACCAGCTGATCAAGTCGACGCACCCGCGCTACAACGTGCTGCTTCGCGACGACAAGAGTTATCCATTCGTTTTGCTGACGCAGGAGGCCTGGCCGCGGCTCGCCATGCATCGCGGCGCGCGGGCCATCCCCGGACGTTACTTCGGTCCGTATCCGAGCGTCGGCGCGATCAGGGAGACACTCAACCTGATGCACCGTCTGTTCAAGCTGCGCAGCTGCGAGGACAGCGTCTTCCGCAACCGTTCGCGGCCGTGCCTGCAGTACCAGATCGGCCGTTGCAGCGCGCCGTGCGTGGGGCTGGTTCCAGCCCGTGAATACAACGAAGCTGTGCGTCGGGTGTGCCTGTTCCTGGATGGACGCAGCGATGAGCTGGCCAGCGAGCTGGAGCAGTCCATGGCAAGTGCCAGCACGCGACTGGATTTCGAGGAAGCGGCGCGTATCCGCGACCTGATCGGCGCCATCCGTAAGCTGCAGGCGCGTCAGTATGTCGATGGGCGTGCGGCCGACCTGGACGTGCTCGCCTGTGCCATGCAGGGAACTCGTGCATGCGTCCTGCTGCTGGCGTTTCGTGATGGACGCAATCTGGGCACGCGTGCCTTCTTTCCGCGAACCAACGGCGTCGACAACGCGGCCGAAGTGCTCTCCGCGTTCGTGTCGCAGTACTACGCCGAGCAGCCTGCGCCGGGTGAAATCGTCGTCGACAGGGAGATCGAGGATCGCGAGTTGCTGCAGGAGGCCCTGTCGATCGCTGCGGGCAAACGCGTCATCGTCAAGTGCAGCGTTCGCGGTGAGCGTGCCGGCTACCTGGACCTGGCGCGGCGCAATGCCGAACTCGCGCTGGCAACCGAGTTGGGCAGCCTGGCTTCCCAACAGGCGCGCCTGGAATCCTTGCGCGAACTTATCGGACTAGCCGAGTTGCCGACACGCATCGAGTGCTTCGACATCAGCCACACGATGGGCGAGGCGTCGGTGGCGTCGTGTGTCGTATTCGACGGCAATGGGCCGGTGCGCGGCCAGTACCGACGCTACAACATTGCCGGGATCCAGCCCGGTGATGATTACGCCGCCATGCACCAGGCGCTGGAGCGTCGCTTCCGGCGCGCGGTTGAGGAAAATGGCATTTTGCCGGATGTGCTGCTGATCGACGGCGGCGCCGGCCAGGTCGCACAGGCGCGCGAAGTGAT
>JAQGOI010000054.1 GCA_028293685.1 Lysobacteraceae bacterium
CCTGATCGACATCGAGCCACCGCGCCGCGACCCGACCTGTTCCCGACATCACCGCAACGCGCCGCCGCGCGCCGTGGATTCCGGGTGCGGGGTCCGTCAGTACAGATCCACCGGATCGACATCGAGCGACCACCGCACCCTGCGTGCTTCGGGCAGCGTGTACAACGCAGGCACCCAGCTCGACAACGCCGCGTGCAAGGTGCGTCGATCACCGGCCGACAGCAGCAGTTGCGCGCGTTGCAGCCCGGCGCGGCGCGGCATCGGCGCCGGTAACGGGCCATGCACCTCGATGCCTGCGCTTTCGCCGAGCAGCGCCCGCGCGGCGTGGAGAAATGCGGTCGGTGCATCGGCGCGTCCCGCTTCGGCACGCATCAGCGCCATGTGGGTGAACGGCGGAAAGCCCGCGGCTTCGCGCTGCGCGAGTTCTGCCTCGGCAAACGCGTGGTAGCCACCGGCGATGAGGGTGTGCAGCAACGGATGCCCTGGATGATGCGTCTGCAGCAGTACCTCACCCGAGCGCGTTGCGCGGCCAGCGCGGCCGGCGACCTGGATCAGCAGCTGCGCCAGGCGTTCGCTGGCGCGGAAATCGGCGGAGAACAGCCCCTCGTCGATGCCGACCACGGCGACCAGCGTCAGGTTGGGCAGGTCGTGACCCTTGGCCAGCATCTGCGTGCCGACCAGGATGCCGGGCGCGTCGCCGAGCCGGTCGAACAGCGCCTCCAGGCCGTCGCGCCGTCGCGTGCTGCCGCGATCCACGCGCAGCACCGGCACGCCGACGAACTGCTGTTCGAGGAATTCCTCGATGCGCTCGGTGCCGTTGCCCTGCGGCTGCAATGCCAGCGCACCGCAATCCGGACACGCCGGCGGAACCGGGCGGCGCGCACCGCAGTGATGGCATTGCAGGCGTCGGCCGCCGGCATGCACGGTCATCGCCGTGCCGTGATCGGGAGTGCTGCAACGCTTGCATTGCGCGCTCCAGCCGCAGTCGTGGCACAGCAGCACGGGCGCGTAGCCGCGGCGGTTCTTGAACACCAGCACCTGTCCACCGGCAGCGATGGCCGCGGCGACCGCCTCCAGCAATTGCGGCGACAACCCGGCCTGCAGGGGACGTTTGCGTACATCGACCACGCGCACGGCCGGCGCCGTGCCCGCGCCGGCGCGCCGGTGCAGGCGCAGGTGCACATGGCGACCCAGACGAGCGTTGTGCAGCGACTCCAGCGACGGCGTCGCGCTGCCGAGCACGATCGGCACGTCCAGCGCCTTGGCGCGGACCAGTGCGAAATCGCGGGCGTGATAGCGGATGCCGTCCTGCTGCTTGTAGCTGGCGTCGTGCTCTTCATCGACGACGATCAGGCCGGCCTCGGGCAGCGGAGTGAACACGGCCGAGCGGGTGCCGACGATCACCCGCGCTTCGCCGCGCGACGCGGCGGTCCAGACGCGCGCGCGCTGGGCATCGTTGAGGCCCGAGTGCAGTGCGTGCACCGTGACTCCGAGCCGCGCCCGGAAGCGCGCCAGCATCTGCGGCGTCAGGCCGATTTCCGGCACCAGCACCAGGGCCTGCCGGCCCCGGACGAGGCAGTCGGCGATCGCCTGCAGGTAGACCTCGGTCTTGCCGCTGCCGGTGACGCCATCGAGCAGTAGTGATTGAAAGCTGTTGCGTGTCTGCGCGATCGCCGCGATCGCGGCCGTCTGCTCGGGGTTGGCGACCGGACCGTCTGCAAGCGGCGGCATCGCCGTGGTGACGTCGGCGACCACCCGCTCGGCCAGGCCGCGTTGCGCCAGGGACCGCCCTGCCGCACGCCAGCCTGCCATTGCCCCCGCCAGCCAAGCTTCCTCACGCGGCGCGGCGGCCAGCGCGTCCGCGAGCAGGCGTGGCCGACTCCCGGCCCGCAGGCTCGGACGCGCGGTGGCCCCGGCCTCGGTCAGGCGCCACGCCCAGGCGCGGGTTTCGGGTAGCGGCTCGCCCCCCCGCAGCGCCGAGGGCAGCGCCGTGGCCAGGACCTCGCCCAATGGTGCATGGGTGTAGCGGGCGAGCCAGCGCAGCGAGTCCAGCAGTTCACCCTTCAGCAGCGCCGTGGCGTCGAGCCGGGTCGTGACCTCGCGCAACCCGGCCTGGCCGGCGCCAACGGGTCCGGTGTCGGCGATGATTCCGACCAGCGAGCGGGTACCGAACGGAACCCGTACCCGGCAGCCGATGGCATTGCCACCGGCGGCGCCGGCGGCCGGCAGATAGTCGAACAGCTGCGGCAGAGGCACCGGTAGCGCGACCCGCCAGACGGCCGCGGGAGTCGCGGGATGGATTTCGTATTCAGCCGGGGGCATGCCGGACAGTCTAGCGGCAGCCGCGTTTTGCACCGGCGGTGCGGGCTTGCAGCGACTAGCTGTGACGCGGGTGACGAAACCCCTGCAAGCAACGGAACTTAAACACTTTTTGAGCTTATCCACACAATCTGTGGATAAGTCTGTGCATGCTCTTGGTCCATCGCGGCGTAATGGCGTTGCAGCCCGTTGCGAATGGCCATTGGTCAAAAAACAGTCAAACTTGATTATCTTTTTGAATTCAACCAGTTAGCCGTGAAACATCGCTTGCGGAGCAAGTCGCGTCCGCCGTGAACGGTGCGTCGAAGTGGGCCGATTATTGCTGTGCACAACCTTCGCTTCGGCGAGCCAACCCCGTCTTCGGGACAAGGGCGATGCGGGTAGCTCGGCGCCGCTATCATCGGTCAGCTTTCAAGGAACCCGGTGTCGATGAGTGGTGCGAATTCGCCTTTGGCCACCGATGCCCCGGCCGTGCTGACCGCCCTGCTGCGCGAGGTTGGAGCACGCGCGGCGTTGTTCGCCGAACTGCTGTGCGGGGACGCCCGTCAGGGCGAGGTGGCGCTGGCGCAAACGGTGCAGGCACTCGGCGACGAGCTGCTGCACGCCCCGGTGGCCGACTGCCGCCTGCGATTCTGGGCCCTGCTTGTCGCGGCGCCGGCGTTACGCGAGCCCTTGCGCGACCCGGGCTGGCCCGCTGGACCCTTAACAGTCCTGGGTGGTCTGGGCGTCGGTGTCCGTGCGGCATTGCTGCTGCGGGTCGTTGCCCAGCTGGACGACGCCACGGCAGCGGCGGCGCTCGTGGTGACTCCCGCTGTCCATCGGGCGGCCCTGCGAAGGGCGGTGCCGCCTACCAGCAGCGGCATGCTCGACGCCACGGCGTGGCAGGGCCTGCAGGCGGCCTGCGACCGTCGCCTGCGCGCGGGCGCCGATCCACGTTCCGGACGCTTGGACCGCCTCTTCGCGCTCGCCGCCGAACCCGGCAAACGTGCGGTGGTGCATTGGCCGGGGTTGCCGGCGGCGCTCTGGACAGGCGTGGCCCTGTGCCTGCTGGGGTTGGTCGCCACGCTCTTCGTCGACCGCCGTGACTGGGCCCGGGAGCCGCAGATCAAGGCGATCGCGTTGCCGGTTGCGGCCGAGCCGGCGTCCAGGTTCGACGCCGATACCGCCGTGCTGACACACCGTGACTTCGACGCGCTGGCCAACCCGCAGGAGCAGCCGCTGGCGCAGGATCTTGGCCTGTATGCCTGGTACGCGGCGCAGGTCGCGCCCGAGGGCGGCGCGCCGCTGCTATTCCCCTATGCGGCACAACCCGGAGCCTCCGAGCCGGTCGACGCACCCGCGACGGCGTTGCCGCCGATCCTGCAGGCGCGGCTGACGCAGCTGCCTTCGGGTGAACAGCACCAGTTGCTGGCGCACGAGGCAATCTGGGAGTCGCTGACTCCGCTACAGCAACGGTCCCTGCGTCAGCGCATGTCCGACTGGGATGCGCAGCCGTTGGCC
>JAQGOI010000077.1 GCA_028293685.1 Lysobacteraceae bacterium
CGCATTCCCCATTGCGAACCGTCGCCGAGCAAATGCTTGAACAGGGCCTGCTCATGCGGTGTGTTGATCACCAGCACTTCGCGAATGCCCGCCAGCATCAGCACGCTGAGCGGGTAATAGATCATGGGTTTGTCGTAGACCGGCAGTAGCTGTTTGCTGATCGCCTGCGTAATGGGGTACAAGCGCGTGCCCGATCCGCCAGCAAGAATGATGCCTTTGCGCGTTGTCGTCGCTGCGCCAGTCACGCAGCGGCTCCGATGCGCTCGAGCCGGTAACTGCCGTCCAGGACGCGGCGGACCCAGTCCTGGTTTTGCAGGTACCAGTCGACCGTTTCGGCGATGCCTGCGCCAAAAGTACGTTGAGGCCGCCAGCCCAGTTCGCGCTTGAGCTTCGACGCGTCGATGGCATAGCGTCGGTCGTGCCCCGGCCTGTCCGCAACATAGGTGACCTGGCTGGAGCGTGATACTCCATCGGCGCGCGGACGACGCGCATCCAGCAACGAACAGATGGCGGCGACGACTTCGATGTTCTGCATCTCGGCGTCGCCGCCGACGTTGTAGGTCCCACCCACGCGGCCACCTTCCAGCACGGCATGGATCGCCGCGCAATGATCGGCGACATGCAGCCAGTCGCGTACGTTGGTGCCGTCGCCGTAGATCGGCAACGGCTCTCCAGCCAGCGCGCGCGCGATGATCAGCGGTATGAGTTTTTCCGGGAACTGGTATGGCCCGTAATTGTTCGAGCAGTTGGTGGTCAACACCGGCAAGCCGTAGGTGTGGTGGAACGCTCGCACCAGGTGATCGGACGCCGCCTTGGATGCGGAGTACGGGGAGTTGGGGGCAAACGGCGTGTCTTCCGTGAATTTTCCGGTCGCACCGAGCGATCCGTAAACCTCATCGGTCGAAACGTGCAGGAACCGGAAAGCATCCGCCATGGCGCCCGGCAATGAGCGCCAGTAGTCGCGAACCGCTTCAAGCAGCGACAAGGTTCCCACGACGTTGGTCTGCACGAAGGCCGCCGGGCCATCGATCGAGCGATCGACATGGCTTTCGGCGGCGAAGTTGATCACCGCGTCGGGCCGTTGCCCGGCAAGCAGCGAGGCCACAAGTGCGCGATCGGCAATGTCGCCATGCACGAAGACGTGGCCGGGATGATCATCCAGCGACGCGAGCGTGTCCCTGTTGCCGGCGTAAGTCAGCGCATCGAGATTGATGATACGGATGCCATTGGCGACGCATCCGAGCACGAAATTGCCACCGATGAAGCCGGCGCCGCCTGTGACCAACCATGTCTTCACGCAACCGCTCCCTTCATCGCCCGCCGGATGGCCCACTTCTGAATGGTCACGGCCTTCAGAACGGGATGTCGTCGTCGGCGAAGTCGTCCATCGGTGCCGGACGCGCTGCCGGTGCATCTCGGCGCGGTGAGGGTTCCTGCCGCTGCGGACGTGCGCTGCGCGCTGGCGCGTCCGAACGGGGCTCCGCGCGGCCTTCACCGCCGCCGCCGAGCATCTGCATGTCATCGCAGAGGATGTCCGTCGTGTAGTGCTTGACGCCGTCCTTTTCGTAGGAGCCGTATTCGATGCGGCCCTCGATATAGACCTGGCGGCCCTTCTTCAGGTATTCGGCGGCGACTTCGGCCGTCTTGCCGAACAGCTTGACGCGGTGCCATTCGGTTTTTTCCTGGAAGTTGCCTTCCTTGTCCTTGCGCGAGGTCGTGGTGGCCACGCTCAGTGTGGTGATGGCCATTCCAGCCTGCGTGTACTTGGTTTCCGGATCGTTGCCGAGGTTGCCGACGAGGATCACCTTGTTGATGCCGCGAGCCATGTCTTTCCTTGCTGATCGCCCGGGATGGGGCACAGAGGATTGCAGTATATCCGCCGCCCCATGGCCATCGGCGGCTGGCCCGGGCGCTTGTGGGGTTTTTCCGGTATTGGTGAGCCTCCGTATAATCGCCGCTCCCTCCCGCTGGTTCATTCATGGATTCCGTCCAGCCCCTCCCGGCCGTGCTGACACTGGTCGAGATCCAGGCGCTTGCCGAAGCCGACATGGCCGCGGTCGACGCGTTGATCCGCCGTCGCCTGGCGTCCGACGTCGTGCTCATCAACCAGGTAGGCGAATACATCATCGGCGCCGGAGGCAAGCGCCTGCGTCCGATGCTGTTGCTTCTGGCCGCCCGCGTCCACGGCAGCCGCGCGGGAGCGGGCTTCGACGCGGAGATCCACCAGCTGGCCGCCGTCATCGAGTTCATCCATACGGCGACCCTGCTGCACGACGACGTCGTCGACGAATCGGACCTGCGTCGCGGCCGCCGCACCGCCAATGCGGTCTGGGGCAATGCCGCCAGCGTGCTGGTCGGCGACTTCCTGTATTCCAGAAGCTTCCAGTTGATGGTCGAACTCGAACGCCTGCCGGTGATGCGGATCCTTGCCGACACCACCAACGCGATCGCGGAAGGCGAAGTGCTGCAGTTGCTGCACGTGCGCAACGCCGACACCGATGAAGCGGCATATCTGCGGGTAATCGAGCGCAAGACGGCAGTTCTGTTTGCCGCTGCGACCGAACTGGGGGCTTTGCTGGGTGATGCGACGGCGCGCGATTGCCGGACGCTGCGAGCGTTTGGCCTGAATCTCGGTTACGCGTTCCAGATCGCCGACGACATGCTCGACTATTCCTCGGACGCCGAAACACTGGGCAAGAATCTTGGCGACGATCTTGCCGAAGGCAAGGCGACATTGCCGTTGATCCATGCCATCGCGCGGAGCGACGCACGCACGAGCGCGCGACTACGTGCCGCCGTCGAACAGGGCGATGCAAACGCCCTGCCCGAAGTGCTGGCAGCCATTCGCAGCGCCGGCAGCCTGGACTACAGTGCGCGCCGGGCGGCCGAATACGCGGCGACGGCGGAGCGCGCGCTCGACGGCCTGGCCGACAACGATTACGTCAGGGCCCTTCGCGGCCTCGCCAGGTACTCGGTCAACCGCGTGAATTGATTCCGGTCGGCGGAGCGCGCTGCATCAGCGCCGTGCGAAGCGCTCGTCGAAGAAGTCATCCATCATCCGGAACGCACGCCGCGCGACCTTCGCGTTGTACATGCAACCCGGCGGCGAATGAGCATTCTCCAACGCGAAACAATGCACCGCACCGCTGAAGTTCACGAACTGCCAGTCGACGCCGGCCGCGTCCATTTCCTTCTGGAATGCAGCGATGTCGTCAGCCGATGTGTTCTTGTCGTCGGCACCATTGAGCACCAGCAGGCTCCCTTTCACCGCACCCGCCCTGGCCGGAAGCGTCGTTGGAAGCGTGCCGTGAAAACTGACGACCCCGGCAAGATTGGCTCCGCTGCGGGCGAGCTCCAGCGCGGTCGCTCCACCAAAGCAGAATCCGATCGCGCCGATGCGTGTGGTATCGATCGGCACCTTTCCGGCTTGCGCCTGCAGTGCCTGCACGGCGGCGTTCGCACGTTGGCGCAATACGGCGCGATCGGCGTACAGCTGTTTGACCTGCGCCATCGCTTCGGCGTCGTCCTTGGGTCGGACGCCTTTGCCGTAGACATCAGCGACCAGGATGACGTAACGCGTACCGGCAATTTTCTGCGCCGTTGCCACCGAAGCTCCGGTGACACCTTTCCAGTCCGGCACCATGACCAGCCCCGGACGCTTGGTCGCGCTCGCATCGTCGTACACCAGCACGCCGCCGAATGCCTGCTTGCCGACAGTCCATGCGAGCGGTCGTGCCTGCATTGTTGCGAAGGCCGGAAGGCAGGCAAGCAGCAATAGCAAGGTGGCGAGCGAGCGTCTCATGATGGGTTCTCCTGGTGTCCTGCGAGCGTTGCGCGCTCGGTGTTGCGGAGTCGTGAAAGGCCGCTCAGGCGACACCCATTCCGGCCAGGCCGGCAATCTCATCCGGATCGAATCCTGCCAGCGCAGCAAACGTTCGCCCGCGTTCGGTGTAGTCACGGAACTCGCCGAAGCTCGGTGCGCCCGGCGACAGCAGCACCACGCCGCCATCGCCTGCGCTTCGGATGCCCTTGCCTACGGCGTCGGCAAGGCCTGTCGCCGCCTCGAGCGTGAATCGACCCTGTTCGGCCAGCCGCTCAAGCACCGCAAAAATACGTGGGCCGTTCGCGCCCATCGTGATGACTGCCGCAGGCGCCTGCTGCCGCAACGCCGTGGCGAAACATTCCCAGTCGACGCCACGATCGTGGCCGCCCACCAGGATCGCAACGCGGCGTCCCGCAAACATCGCCAGGGCCGCAAGGCTCGCGTGCGGCGTGGTGCTGATCGAATCGTTGACGAAGGTAATGCCATCACGCGTACCAAGCACCTGCAAACGGTGCGGCAGCGGGCGGAACGAAGCGACCGCGGGCAGCAGGGACGTTGCGTCAAGACCGATGGCGTCAATTGCAGTGAGCGCCGCACACAGGTTGTCGTGGTTGTGCCGCCCCGGCAGCGCAAGCTGCGCGGTCGCGGCCACTTCGACGATACCGCGGAACAGCGCTTCGCCGCGCAGGTGCCAGCCATCGTCGTGGCCGAACCAGTGCACCCGGCTTGCCGGCAATGACAGGCCGGCGAGCGTCGTGTCGTTGGCATTGAGCACGACATGGCGCGGTTGCGCGTCGAGCAGGCGCAACTTGTCTTCGACGTAGCGCGCCTGCGAGCCGTGCCAGTCCAGATGCTCTGGAAACACGTTGAGCACGATGGCGACTTCGGGGCGCACGCCGCTGGCAGCGACGTCACCGGTCTGGTAGCTCGACAATTCGATCGCCCAGAACTCGGCTGATTCGTGCATCAATTCCAGCAACGGCAATCCGATGTTGCCGGCCAACACCGTCCGGTGGCCGCCGACCCGCAGCAGGTGCGCTAGCAGTGCAGTCGTCGTGCTTTTGCCCTTGGTACCGGTCACGCATAGCGTGCGTGCAGATGGATGCTCGGAAAACCACAGCGTCGTGCCACCGATGAAGCGGGTCCCCCGCGCCTCGGCAGCGCGGACGGCGTCCTGGTATGGCGTGATGCCCGGCGATTTGATCACCACGTCGAAATCGACGAAGCGATCGCGCGTCACTTCCGTTTCGATGCGAAGCAACGCATCAGCCAGCGACGTTGCTGACTCGGCTTCACCTGGCGGACAGACGAGCGTCAACGACATCTCCGGCCACCTCGCGCGGATCAGGCGATAGGCCGCCTGGCCTTCTCGACCCCAGCCCCAGAGCGC
>JAQGOI010000089.1 GCA_028293685.1 Lysobacteraceae bacterium
CCGCGTGCGCGACTGGCTGCAGACACGGCCGATGGCCAATGCAGCGCTGGCAAGGATGGTCGGAACCGTCCTGCTCGCCACCGCGTGTTACACGGCCTTCCAGGGCTGGCGCATTCGTTAGGACCGCTTTCACGCGCAGTACCCGTATCAGACGCATGCCAGCGTCAGTTGGCATTCATCGTCGCGCGCCGCGATTCACAACCTCTACAAATCCTGCCTGTCTACGCTTCGCATGACCGCCTACGGCCGCTTTCGTCAAGGAGCACGTCATGCGCAATGCAACCCCGGCAGTTGCTTTCCTCGCGTGCATCGTCGCGCCAATGGCGCTGGCACAAACGCGCGAGCATGCCAGTGCAATAACATCCGCACCGGCCGCGACGGCACGACCGGTGAGCCCGGTTGGACGTGCGATGGCCAACTTCACCAGTCTGTTGCGAGAGGCCAGTCTGCAGGCACAACAGGCGCAGGCGGAGAGGCATGAGAAATCCGGATCATCGACCAAGCCCGCTGCGTCGCCTGCCGGTCAGGGTGAGCCGCTTGTGTCGCGATCCAACCAAGGCCGCGCCCCTTGATGGCCGGACTGGCCGCGGGTCCTTCGCAACCGCGCAACGTGCTCCGGAATTTCTGACGGTCCGGAACCATCGTTCCCTACGTTCCGTTGGCCGATCGGGCGACAGGCAAGTCCCGGGCCATGCCACATCCTTGACCGCCACCGATGCCACCACGCTCATGGTCGCGTCGAATTCCTGATCCGCTCAAGGACGAGCCATGCCGCTGCGTGCCTGCCTGCTGTTGTTGTGCCTGTTCACCTCGTTCATTCAGGCATCGGCCGCGCCGCCACCGCGGAACATGCTGCCGACCGTGTACACGGCCGGCGTCAACGTCGGCGACTACTGGATCAGCGAGAAACTCGATGGCGTGCGCGGCCGTTGGGACGGCCATCATCTGTGGGCGCGCAGCGGTGCGGCCATTGATCCGCCGGCCTGGTTCACCGCCGGCTGGCCTGCGCAGGCGCTGGATGGCGAACTGTGGATCGCACGCGGCCGGTTCGATGCCATCAGCACCCTTGGTGCGGACGCCCGGAATCAGCAACGAAGGTTGGCGACAGGTGCATTTGATGGTGTTCGACCTGCCCGATGACCGTGGCCGCTTCGAACAACGCGTGCTGCACATGCGCGCATTGATCGCCAACACGCGTAGTGCTTACCTGCGGGTGATTCCGCAATTCCAGTTGCACAGCCGCAGCGAGCTCGACGCCCGACTCAGGAGCGTCGTCGCTGCCGGTGGCGAAGGACTGGTGCTGCAGCAACGCGATGCGCTGTACACGCCCGGTCGCAGCACCACGCTGCTGAAATACAAACCGTACGACGACACCGAGGCGCGGGTCGTCGCGTACACGGCCGGGCAAGGCAAGTATCTCGGTCAGCTCGGCGCCCTGATCGTGCGGCGACCCGATGGCCTGCAATTCCGTATCGGCAGTGGCTTCAGCGATGCGCAGCGCAGGCATCCACCACCGATCGGCAGCAATGTCACCTACCGTTACAACGGGTTGACCGCAAAGGGCACGCCGCGCTTTGCGCGCTTCATGCGCATCCGCTACGACATGCCGCCACCGGATCCCAGGTAACGGCAACCGTGTCGTGGTCGCTCAAGGCGCTCGAGCCATGCTCGTCAGGTCGGCGGTTCTCTCGGTATAGACGGCCTCGACGCAGGAGACCGTCGTGCAGGTGTCGCGGACATGCCAGCGCCACTCGTCTTCCTGGCGCTGCAACGCCGCCGGGTCGTCGACCGAACGCCGGGCGTTTGCGTAGGCGCGGTTGAGCTCCCAGTCCATCAGCGACAACACCGCGTCATCGCAGATGAGGTGCTCGGCACGTGTGTAGGCCTGCTCGCAATCGAAAGCCGGTCCCGATCGCGGGGGCCAGCGCGAGAGGTCGGGTGCGGGTCTGACACTGGCTACGCGCGCTCGGGCCCAGGCCGGAGGCGGCGTGTAACCGGAGCACTCGCGCCTGAAGAAGCCCAGGTACCGCGCTTTCTCGGCTGCATCGTTCCGGGACACCAGACCCTTGCAGGCCAGCGCCCGCGCCTCGGCATCGCCGACGGTGACCGATCCGCTGGATTGCGTGCTGACGGTCGCGACACCGCCCTGGCCGCCCCTGTCCAAGGCAGCGGGCGCAGCCTTGCGCATGGCCGGTTGTCGCGCGTCGTCCGCGAGTGCAGAGGCAACAGCCGTCGGCACTGGCTCGGCTCGAGGCTTTGTCGCCACGACGGCGGGTGCTGGCTCCGCGCTATCCGGCGTGCGGCGAACGAGCGGCGTGGCGCTGGGATGCAGCAGGATGCGTTGGCTCTGATCGCCCGGGATCCAGTACAGCACGCCAGTCAGGTCATCCGGGACTTCGAACACGATGCTTCCGTGCACGGTTCTCGCGGGCGGCACGATCTGCAGCTGGAGAAAACCATCCGCGAAGATGTTGACGGGCGTCGTAAAGGTGCGCTCCCTCGCCTCGCCGACCGCAACGAGTTTGCCTTCCGAGAACACGCGCGGCTGCGAATCGGTATTGCGGGCCACCACGTCGAGCACGATGAACCGGTTACCCGTCGCCGCCTGTTTGTCATCCACACCCGACAGGCTGATCCGACGCGTGGCGCGCGACCGGCTGACGGTCGTCTGCAGCGTGTTGTTCGCGTCCGAAGGCCCCGCCGGTGGGCGTTGATCTGCCGCGCCAAAGGCTTCGATGGAATGGCCGCCGCTGCCCTTGCCGTGGCAGGCCATAATCGCGACAAGCAGCGAGCCCAGCAACCAACGGCGAACGAGCACCGCAACGCCAATGCCTGCCCAAGCGGGAGGGCAGCGCATCACTGCACTGCTCGATGTCAGCCGATATCCCATGCAGGAAGGCTTTCACCGGCGAAGTTAACGACAGGTCGCAGCGGCCGTTTCCCAAAGCGAATCGTTCAGAGAACTGGCCCGCCCATGAACACCGACGGTTGGATCAGCGCATGTGACCATTCAACGTGGACATTTCAGGACCGCCTTCGCTCCAGCCGGTCGCGATCCCAGTCGCCCAGTGTTGCAGCCGCATCGTAGGTGCTCTGCAGAAACGCGAGCAAGGTCGTGTCCGGATCGTCCGCCAGGCGAACCGCGTCGTACGGCAATATGAATTCGCCCAGCTCCCGCTGGTAGAACGCCGCGGGCGGTTGCACCACGGCTTCGTCGAAGCGCGGTGGCGCCGGGTAGGCATAAGCGTAGAACGCCGCATAGGGGACCGGATCTCCACCTGCCCAGAATCCGCAACTGCTGACCTCCTGCGAGTACGCATCGCGCGCCACCCAGTCCGGCAGGTTCGGAATGCCACCGGGATGCATCGGCGCCGCGCGGCCGGAAAACCGCGTCACCGCAAGATCGGGGGCACCCCAGAACACGTGCACCGGGCTGCACTTTCCGGCGAACCCTGCGCGAAAGACATTGAACACGCGCGCGGCCTGCGTGAGCACGCGCCAGTAGCGGTTGGCATACATGGCGTCATAGCTGCAGTGCACCGTGTCGCGATCGAAGCGGATCGCATCGGCCACTTCATTGGGAAACCGGTGGATGTCGACATGCAGATCCATCCGATCCAGTTCGCGCAGCAGCGCCCGATAGAACGTTGCGACGCATTGCGGCTGCAACGCGAACCCACCGACGCCGCCATCGCTGGTCTGCAGTACGAGGCGATGATCGATGAAGTCGAAATCCAGCTGGAAGAATCGCGTTCCATGCGGAATCGGCGACGTCGTCAGTCCGCGCGTGGTCGGATACAACGTGACGTGCCACGAATGGTTCAACCACGCGCTCTGCGCCAGCCTGACCTTGCCGACAATCTGCATCCACAGATGCAGCGTCGCGGATGTGTCCGCCCACGCCTCCAGTGGCAGTTCCGGCCACGTGTCCGGGCCTGGTCGCGCCGCGTCCGGCATCGCTTTTCTCCGTTGCCTTTGACTGTTGTCCGCCCGCCGGGCACCGAGCGCGGCGGGCGACGCGCATCTGTCGCGGTCAGCGCAGGGAATCCTGCATGCCCAGCGTCGGTGACGGCCCTGTTGGGCGACGCGCGGAGACACCCTGCTCCAGCAGTTCCACCAGCAGCCCGGCGACCCGCTCGCTCGACTTCGGATTCTGTCCGGTGATCAGCTGGCGGTCCTGCCTGACGTGGCTGAGCATCGGCACGCTGTTCTCGACGTTGGCACCGAGTTCGACCAGGCGCGTGGACAACAGGAACGGCACGACTTCGGCCAGCCCGGACAGGTTCTCCTCGATGTTGGAGAACGCGGTCAGCGTGTAGCCCTCGACCAGGGGCTTGCCGTCTTCGCGGGTGACACCGACAAACGCTGCCGGGCCGTGGCAGACCGACGCGATCGGTTTGCCCTGCGCATGGAATTCCGCGAGCAGGGTACCCAGGCGCGGATTGTCCGGAAAGTCGAACATCGTGCCATGGCCGCCGGGTATGAAGACCGCAGCGAAATCGTCGGCGTGCAACCCGTCGAGTGGCTGTGTCTGCTGTAACCGTTGCGCGGCTTCCTGCCACTCCGGATGCTGCTCCGCCGCGCCGCTGCTGCGCGGATCGATGGGTGTGTCGCCACCTTTCGGGCTGGCAACCGTGATCGCGTGTCCGGCGTCGCGCAATGTGGCGTATGGCACCGCAAACTCCTCCAGCCACAACCCGGTGGCATGCCCGTTGGGCATCGTGCCGGCGCTGGTGACGATCATCAGGATGTTGGCCATCTCGGGTCTCCGGTATAGGGGAGGACGAGCATGGCGGGTCGCGGGTTAAGCGCCGATGCATCCCGCCCGGCACCGCCGTATGCTTGTGCGCATTCACCCGACGGGATCGCCCAATGCAGAGCAGCATCACACCGACCGTGCGCTACTCCACTGCGGCGCGCTGGTTCCACTGGCTGGCGTTCACGGCTGTGGCGCTGGCGTACCTGTTCATCAACCTGCGGGGTGTCTTTGCGCGCGGCAGCGCCGCGTCGAAGGTGCCGATGCAGGGCCATATCCTGTTCGGGCTGGTGGTGCTGGTGCTGGTGCTGCCGCGCTTGCTGCATCGCCTACGCAACACGCCACCACCGGTGGTTCCGCCACTCGCGCCGTGGGAGGCGTTGCTCTCCGGGCTCACCCATTGGGCGCTGTACGCATTCCTGCTGGTGCAACCGTTGCTCGGCCTCTTCACGGTGTGGGCCGGCGGCGCATTGAAGGTGCCTTTCACCGCCCTGCAGATCCCGTCGCCGCTGACAGCCGACCGCGCGTTGCACGAACAACTCGGCAGCCTGCACACGACCATCGGCACGGTCTTCTATTACGTGATCGGCCTGCATATCGCCGGCGCCCTGTGGCATCACTTCTTCCGCCGCGACAACACGTTGCGACGCATGCTGTGATCGTGCGCGCGCCTTTCGGGGCGGCAGCCGATAGTACCGGTTGAATGCGCTCGCCCCCGGAAACAGCCGCATCGGATTAACACGGGACGTCATAGACTGCGTCACGGCCCGCAACGGAGTCACCTCAATGCCCACCACGCCCGCCTATGCCGCCACCAGCGCGACGTCGCCGCTTGCGCCCTTTACGATCGAACGCCGTGAACCGCGCGCGGGCGAGGTGCAGATCGACATCCTGTACTGCGGTGTCTGCCACTCCGACATCCACCAGGCGCGCGACGAATGGGGCGGCTCGATCTTTCCGATGGTGCCCGGGCATGAAATCGTCGGCCGCGTCGCGCGCCTCGGCGATGCCGCGCAGCGTTTCAAGGTCGGCGACATCGTCGGGGTCGGCTGTTTCGTGGATTCGTGCCGGGCCTGCGCGCACTGCCGGGCCGGCGAGGAGCAGTTCTGCGATGTCGGCATGGTCGCGACCTACAACTCGCGGGAACGCGACAGCGGCGCGCCCACGTACGGCGGCTATTCGACGCGCATCACGGTCGACGAGAAGTACGTGCTGCGCATTCCCGACGGCATTCCGCTCGAACGTGCGGCGCCGTTGCTGTGCGCCGGCATCACCACGTATTCGCCGCTCAGGCGGTTCGGCGTCAAGGCCGGCGATGAGGTCGCCGTCGTCGGGCTCGGCGGGCTCGGCCATATGGCGGTGAAGTTCGCCGTGGCGATGGGCGCGCAGGTCACCGTGCTCAGCACGTCGGAGAACAAGCGTGCCGACGCGTTGGCACTGGGCGCGCACCACTTCGCCGCCACCCGCGACACCGATACGTTCAAGCAACTTGCCGGCCGCTTCGATTTCATCGTCGACAGCGTTTCCGCGCCGCACGACTACAACGCGTACCTGGGCCTGTTGAAGGTCGACGGCACCATGATCCTGCTCGGTGTCCCGGTCGAGCCGTCGCCGGTCGCCGCAGGCGCACTGATCATGCGCCGCCGTCGCCTGGCCGGATCGCTGATCGGCGGCATCCGCGAAACCCAGGAGATGCTCGACTTCTGCGCCGAACACGGCATCGCTTCGGATGTCGAGGTGATCGCCATCGACCAGATCAACACCGCGTACGACCGGATGTTGAAGGGTGACGTGCACTACCGGTTCGTGATCGACAGTGCAAGCTTCGGGCAGGCCGGCTGACGCGATTCCATTTACTTTCCGGATTGCAGGAATGATGTCGAGCCCGCAGCAGGCGTTCGATTGCGTCCCGCTGCTGCGTTGCCCTGACTGATGCTGGACACGGTGCAGCGCGGGCCAGTCGCCGTCCCGTCGGGCCGGCCGGCACGGCCACGCTGCTGACCGTGGCTGTCGCGACCACGAGCTGGTACTTCATCGAGAAGCCATTCCTGAAGCTCAAGCGTCGGCTCTACTGAGTGCTTTGGTGGCCAATGGATCACCCAGCCGCAACTCCATCCGATCGCTGCCTCGCACTCGTCGTTGATGAGCTTGTCCTGCAGGCCGTTGTCGCCGTCTTGACGGCGGGGCGCCGAAGCTCGGCAGACCGGATACGGATGCGCAGCAGGCGGGGTATCGCCATGAACCTGATCTATTCGTCCAACTACGTCAGCGCGCGCACCTTCGCGCTGGCCCAGGAGCTCATGCCCGGCGACTGGAAATGGATCAAGGATGGTCGCGTCGTGCTTGAGTGCCCCCGCGCAGACGTCTACAAGATCCGCCAGTGGCAAGCCAACCCGCAGCACGACGATATCGATGCCGCACTGGAGCGCGCGCGCACCAGTCGCCGCCTGGGCAGCCTAGTTGATTTCAGCTGACGGCTGGGGCATCGGCGTGGCCCTTTTGCGATCGGCTGTCGCGGATGTATCGCGGCACACGCTACGCCTTGGCGTTGCCTGAGACGCGTACGCCGCTTGCCAGCAGCCCGTTACGACGCCCTCAGCGGTGCGACGCGATCTGCTCGGCGCGGCAGCGGCAGGTACGTCCGCGCCACATAGCCCCACGGCACCAGCAATGCCGGGAGCGGCACCCACATGAAGACATGCGCCATCTCGTCCGCGGACGATCCGGCCAGCTGTCCGGTCGACCACAGCGGATACGCGACGATGATCAGCCACAGTGATTTGTAGAACAGCATGAACAGAAAGACCGGCAGCATCTTCAGCGGCTTGAACACGCCGAGCAGCGACAGCGTCGGATACGCCGCCCACACGCACCACGCCACCGCGCGGGTCGGGTCCCATGGCCCCTGGTGCGTCAACAGCTGCATCCACGCCTGCGGTGCGACGAGCGCGAACATCAGCCCGTAGAACAGACGCAATCCCCAGATGTTGAACGGGCGCACGCCTTCGTAGCGCGCGTGGTCGGGTTGGAACAGTGTTGCCAGGGTTGCCATCGCGTTCTCCAGCGCCACGTCGACGGACGTGATCGATGCCGAACCTTGGCCGGGGGCGTCGCGTCACACAAGATGACATGCGACGAACGACGGTCCGGAGGGCTCGGGTTACGGTCGTTCCCGCCGGCGCGCTCATTGACTGCCACGCCACTGTCAAACCAACGCCACATACGACACCTACGGTAGCTCGACCCAACCGGAGACTTCGCATGCGCCGACCGCTCGCTCTCGCCCTGTTCACCACTGGCCTCATCGCCAGCACCGTCGCCATCGCCGGCAACGGTGGCGCCGACAATCCACATTCGGCCAATACGCTGATCGTCGCCGTCTACGGCGACGCGCCTTACGGCACCACGCCCACCGACACCGCCGAACTTGCGGCAACTCCGGCCTTCATCGATGCGATCAACGCCGACCCGGGTGTCGATCTGGTCGTGCATGTCGGCGACGTGCATTCGGGCAAGCAGTTCTGCACGCAGGCCTACAACCGAGCGGTGGCCGCGCTGTGGACCGCATTCAAGGATCCGTTGATCTATACGCCGGGCGACAACGAGTGGTCCGATTGCCACAAGGCCGCCGAAGGCGGTGGCAGCTGGAATGCGACGACGCAGCAGGTTGACTTCCAGCGCGATGGCAACGGCACTCCCGTCGACTTCGCCGGCGGCGATCCGATCGCCAACCTCGACCTGGTGCGCGATGTGTTCTACCCGCAGCCGGGCGTCAGTCTCGGTGGCCGCAAGAAGACGTTGCTGTCGCAGGCGCAGTATTTCGATCCCAACCATCCGACGGACGGGCAGTACCTGGAGAACGTCATCTGGGTTCAGTCGAAGGTGCTGTTCGTCACCATCAATGTGCCGGGCGGTTCCAACAACGACCAGGACATCTGGTACGGCGCCCCGACCATGAGCAGCCGCCAGGCCGACGAGGTCGCCACGCGTACCGGTGCGACCGTGCGCTGGCTCGACCAGGCGTTCGCGCTGGCACGGCAGGACGCCGGCATTGAAGCGGTCGTGATCGTCGGCCAGGCCGACATGTGGGATGCCGAGAAAGGCGCCGCGCACCAGGCCGGTTACGAGCCGATCGTACGCAGCATCGCCGAGCACACCAGCGCCTGGCGCAAGCCGGTGCTGATGCTCAATGGCGATTCCCACGTGTACCTGTCGGACAACCCGCTCTCGGTCGCCGATCCGCTGCACTACATGCACCCGGCCTACGACGTGTCCAACTTCCACCGCATCGTCGCGCAGGGCAGCACCTTTCCGCTGGAATACCTGCGCCTGACCATCGATCCGCGCGCCAACGCCGCCCACGGCGACAGTGCCTTCGGCCCGTTCCGCTGGGAGCGCGTGATCCAGTAAAGCGCCGACATCGCGTCGCAGTGCAGGAGGCGGCCAATGGCCGCCTCCTTTTCGGTCGACACTACGTAACGGTTGATGGACGCGACGCGGCACTCACGCCTGCGTCGCGTCCGCCTCAACCACCAGCCCGAGCCGCTTCTCGGCAGCCGCGACCATCGTCAGGTAGCGCGGATCGTCACGCAGGAAGTCGAGATCCGGGTCGACCTTGGCGTAGGGCAGGAACACTTCCGAGACCATGGCGAACGCCGACTCCAGCATGTCGAGCGCGGCCTGCTTGTCCTTGAGGTGGACGCTCAACGCGCAGGCGAAGTTGTAGCGCGTGTTGAAATTCTCCGGATCGATCAGCAGCGTGCGCTCCATGCGCGCCTTGGCACGCTCGCCCTCCCCCAACGCGGCAAGCGCATATGCGCTGTAAGCGGTGACGCCGGAGTTGTACTGGTCCTGGGCGAGGACACTCTCCGTACGCTTGAGCGCAAGTTCCGCGGCGCGGCGCTTGCCGACAGCATCGCCGACGGCGGTGTAACAACTGATCAGCATCATCGCGGAATTGACATCAGCCTCCGTCAGCTTCACCGCTTTCTCGTAGTAACGGATGGCGTCTTCGTGGTGGTGCAGCTGGTAACTCAAACGCCCTGCCGAGCGATTGGTTTCGTAGGACTCCGGATCCAGCTTGAGCGCGATCGCGACTTCGGCCGCCGCCCCATCGGCCTCGCCATCCTGCAGCAGGATCTGGGCCTTGATCGCGTGGGCCTCGGCCAGCTCGGGTTCCAATGCCAGCGCCCGCTCCGCTGCGGCCCTGCCCTCGTCCGCACGACCGCCCTTCAACTGGTGCAGCTTGAAGTAGCCGACCGCCATCAGCGCCCACGCCCGCGCATACCCCGGGTCGAATTCCGTGGCGCGCGCACACAGGCGGACGATCGCCTCCGCGGAGCGGATGTCCGCCTCCTGGCCGGTGATGTATGTCTGCCGCGCCATCAGGTACAGGTTGTGGGCCTCGGCATTCTCGGTGCCGCGGCGCTCGATCGCCTTCTTCTCCTCGGGCAGCAGCCGCAGCTGCAACGCCTTGACGATCGCCGCGGAAATCTCGTCCTGCAGCGCGAAGATGTCGCTGGAGTCGCGGTCGTAGCGTTCGGCCCAGATGTGGTTGTTGGTGGCACCGTCGACCAGCTGCGCGCTGATCCGTACGCGGCCACCGGCCTTGCGCACGCTGCCTTCGAGCACGTGGCTGACCTTGAGTTCGCGCGCGACCTTGGGGATGTCGACGTGCTTGTCCTTGTACATGAAGGCGCTGTTGCGCGAGACCACCGCCAGCGCCGAGATCTTGCTCAGGTCGGTGATGATGTCCTCGGTGATG
>JAQGOI010000116.1 GCA_028293685.1 Lysobacteraceae bacterium
GCGTATCGGCGCGGGCATGAACGACGTTGCTGATGATCCCGGCTTCGGGCTCGCCCCAGTAGCTGCCGGGGATGGGCCCGCCGTCAGGCACGACCTGCAACTGCAGATCGTAGCGGGCGAGCAGGGCTGTGACATCGGCGATGGCGATGTCGCGAAGCAACAGCACATCGCCATTTATTGTGGGCGCGACGCTCTTTCCAGCCTCACGCATGTGTCGCGACTCCCGTCGCTCCCACAAAAGCCACAGCCGGACGCCTCAGGCGGCGGACGCGCGGTCAGGCAGCGACACCGAAATATCGAGCACGTCATGCTCGCCTTCCTTGGTGACATCCACCTTGACGGCCTCGACATCGACGTTGACGTACTTGCGGATCACTTCCAGCAACTCGCGTTGCAGCAACGGCAGGTAATCCGGGGCGCCGCGTGTATTGCGCTCCTGCGCGATGATGATGCGCAGGCGATCCTTGGCGATCGACGCAGTGTTTTTCTTGACCTTCAGGAAATCGAACAGGCCCATGCTCAACCCCCGAAGAGCTTGGTGAAGAAGCCCTTTTTCTCGACCTGGGTGAAGCGCATCGGCCGGGTTTCGCCCATCAGCCTGGCGACAGCGTCGTCGTAGGCCATGCCGGCGGGGGATTCCAGGTCGAGGATCACGGGTTCGCCCTTGTTGGACGCGTTGAGAACATCGCCGGACTCGGGAATCACACCGATCGTCTTCAGCCCGAGGACTTCCTCGACATCGTTGATCGACAGCATTTCGCCGCCTTCCACGCGGCTGGGGCTGTAGCGCGTGAGCAGCAGGTGTTCCTTGACCCGCTCGCCGGCCTCGGCACGGCGCGTCTTTGACGCGAGCAGTCCGAGGATGCGATCGGAATCGCGCACCGAGGACACTTCCGGATTGACGACCACCACGGCCTGGTCGGCGAAATACATCGCAAGGAACGCACCTTTCTCGATGCCGGCCGGCGAGTCGCAGACGATGTACTCGAAGCCGTCCGCGGCCAGATCGTCAAGGACCTTCTGCACGCCTTCCTTGGTCAACGCGTCCTTGTCACGCGTCTGCGAGGCGGCGAGGATGAATAGGTTGTCGTAACGCTTGTCCTTGATCAGCGACTGGCGCAGCGTGGCTTCTCCCTGGATGACGTTGACGAAGTCGTACACGACGCGGCGCTCGCAACCCATGATCAGGTCGAGATTGCGCAGGCCGACGTCGAAGTCGATCACGGCAACCTTCTTGCCGTAACGCGCCAGTCCGCACGCCAGGCTGGCGCTGGTGGTGGTCTTGCCGACGCCGCCCTTGCCGGAGGTGACAACAATGATCTCGGCCAAAACAATTCTCCTTGGTGAAGCGTGCGCTCAGTCGAGCGCGGCGATGTTCAGTTGGTCTTTGTCCAGCCAGATCTGCACGGCCTTGCCGCGCAGTTCCTTGGGGATGTCCTCGAGCACCTTGTAGTGACCGGCGATCGCGATCAGCTCGGCGTGGAACTCGCGGCAGAAGATGCGCGCTTTCTCGTTTCCCTGCGCCCCGGCCAGTGCACGCCCGCGCAACACGCCGTAAATGTGGATGGATCCGTCGGCGATGACCTCTGCGCCTGCGCCGACCGTGGTGACCACGGTGAGGTCGCGGTTCTCGGCGTAGAGCTGCTGGCCGGAGCGCACCGGCGTGGTTTGCACCAGGCCAGGCTCGCTGACGGGCGCTGCCTTCTCCGGGACGGACATTGCGCTTGTGGGGGCGACGGAAGTCGCGACAGCCTTTGCCGGGTTCGTCGCGACTTCCGTCGCTTCCACAGGAGTCTCGCCTGCCATCGGTTCGTATGCCGCACGGAACTTCGCCAGCAGCGGCAAGCCGAGCTGGACCGACAGCTGCTCGTTGTCGCTGCTCCCATAGGCCAGCGCGACCGGCAGCACGCCGGCCTCGCGCAACGCGTCCAGCAGCGCGCGCGCCGTTGCCACGTCCGGTGTGCCCGGGAGTCCCCCGAAGTCGACGACGACCGCGGCGCGGGCGAAGAGTTTGGGCGCGCGCGCAACGCGATCGCGCATTTCCCCGGCGAGCTTGCCGACATCCAGCGTGCGCACGCGCAGGTTGGCAATGCCGACCTGACCGATCTTGAGTTCGCCTGCCGGCTCGTAGTCGACCACGCCGGATGCCGAAGTCGCCGCCACGTCAGGTACCCACGGCGCGCTTGGGAGCGGCGTCCTGCGCGACCCTGGGCTGCGTGATCCATGGCACGTCGGGCAATCCGGCGCCGTAGGTATCACGAACCCACGGGTAGCTGCAGAACTCCTTCATCAGCATGGCGGCACGCCGCCCGCCTGCGCCAACCGCGACGGTTGCATCGACGGGCGAGGTCTCGCGCATGACGCGTTGTCCGATCTCGCGAAATCCAAAACTGCCGTGGAAGAGCAGGGCCGGGTCGCTGCCGGGCTCCAGGAACACTTCGCAGGCCATCTGCGGGTAGCGCAATTCAGCATAACTTTGTACGTCGGCGTAGAACGCCCGCCCCACGCCGCCACCGCGACGCCGGCTGGCCACCGCGATCCGGTCGATGTAGAAAAAGTGCGGGTGCCGCTCGCGAAACCAGTGGAAGTTGCCGCTGTCGTGGCCGGCTTCCGAGCCAAAGCCAACCAGGAACCCCGCAAGCGCGCCATCGCGTTCGGCTATGCGGAAATATTCGGCTTGGTCATGGAAACGACGCAGGCGGGCCGTATCGAGCGGCAGGATCGCGGGACCGGCGGCGTTGTTGAGGGCAAGGACGGAATCCAGCTCGTGCTCGCGCACGTCGCGGATGACTATCGACATTCCCGGCTCCCGTCGGAACGAATCGGCACAATCCCAATGCGCTGCCACGGCGGCGCGCGGCGATTATCGCATGGCCAACGGGGCGGGCGAAGCCGTCGAGGGCCCGCTCGTTGTCTTTCCCCATGACTTTCGTAGCTCTCCGTGGGCGGCGCTTTGTGCCTAAGATGCTTGATGTTCGCGCGCCTGAACCATAGCCGTTTGCTGCGTTATGCCGGCCTGTTCACCTGGGCGGTGATCGGAATGCCCTTGCTGTTGCTCTCGCTGATGCCTTCCGGACAAAGCGGGTTGGCCGAAGACGGCGTGGTCACCGCACATATCGATTGGCAGGCGTGGGTGGCCTATGCCGCGTTTGGCATCAGCTATGGGTGGTTGACGCGCGGGTTGGGCACCCGCCGCGTCGGCGCCTTCGACTACCTGTTGCTGATGGTGCTGACCGGCAGCGCGATCGCGATCAGTTACTACAGCGCCAGCGGCCTGGGCAGCATCCTGCTGATGGTTGCGGCCTGTGTCCTGCCGTGGCTGCTGGCGTTGCCGGTAGGCATTGCGTGGCTGGTGTTGAGCGAATTCCTAGTGGTGCCGGTGTACATGCGCTGGCTCGACATGTCGTGGCTGGAAGCCTCGATGCAGTCGCTGCTGTACGCCGGCTTTTCCGGCTTCGTTTTCGTGACCAGCCTTGTCGCGCGCCAGCAGGCCCAGGCTCGCGAGGAGCAGCGCCAGCTCAATGCGGAATTGCGCGCCACGCGCGCGTTGCTCGCCGAAAGCGCGCGCATCAACGAACGCACCCGCATCTCGCGCGAACTGCACGACCTGCTCGGCCACCACCTCACCGCGCTGAGCCTGAACCTGGAGGTCGCCGGCCACCTGATCGAGGGCAAGGCGCAGGAACACGTCAACCAGGCGCATACGCTGGCCAAGTTGCTGCTCAGCGACGTGCGCGAGGCGGTCAGCCACCTGCGCGACGCCGACGCGATCGACATGGCCGCCACGTTGCTGCCATTGGCCGACCACGTCGCCGGCCTCGATATCGCGATGGAAATGCCCAAGCCATTCCGCCTGGATGACCCTGAGCGCGCGCACGTGCTGCTGCGCTGCACTCAGGAAATCATCACCAACGCCGTCCGCCACGCGCAGGCGGGGACGTTGTGGCTGCAATACCGGCAGGATGGGCGCATGGTGTACCTGCATGCGCACGACGATGGCCGCGGCGCCGACGTGGCCGTCGCCGGCAACGGTCTGCGTGGAATACGCGAACGCCTCGCGGCCTATGGTGGCCGCGTCGAGATCCAGGCGGCGCCAGGTCGGGGGTTTGCGCTTGACATCCAGTTACCGCTGGACGAGGGCATCGCGACCGATGCGTTGCCGCCGCGGCCGGCCGCCGACGCTGCTGGCAGCAGCATGGCCATGGATGCACCAAATCGTTGATTTACGCGCGGCACATCGCCACCAGTCCTGTCCACGGAGCCCCAAGAAATGATCCGCATCTGCCTGGTTGACGATCAAACCCTCGTGCGGCAGGGCATCCGTTCCCTGCTTGCGCTTGCCGAAGGGATCGAAGTGGTGGCCGAGGCTGGCGATGGCAAACAGGCCGTGGAGTTGATTCCGCAGATCAAGCCCGATGTCGTCTTGATGGACATGCGCATGCCGGCCATGTCGGGGCTCGAGGCCCTGCAGGCGCTGGCACGCCTGGGCGCGCTGCCACCGACGATCATCCTGACCACCTTCGACGATGACCAGCTGGTGCTGGCGGGGCTCAAGGCCGGAGCCAAGGGCTACCTGCTCAAGGACGTGTCTCTCGAACAACTGGTGGGAGCGATCCAGGCGGTGGCGGCGGGCGGCTCGCTGGTGCAGCCAGCGGTGACCCAGCGCCTGCTTTCGGGCCTGGAACACATGCGCAACGATTTCGTCAGCCTGGATCGACCCGACCCACTGACGGACCGGGAGACCGAGATTCTCAGGTTGATGGCCTCCGGCTTTTCCAACAAGGAAATCGCCAACTCGCTGGGTGTAGCCGAAGGAACGATCAAGAATCACGTGTCGAATATCCTCAGCAAGCTGGGCGTGCGCGACCGCACCAGGGCGGTGTTGAAGGCTTTCGAACTTCAGTTGGTTTAAGGCCTGCAAGCGACTGTCCTCGCGCGCGGCGGCGCGCCGGTCGGCCTCGGCTGGTGGCGATCGTCGCGGCGCGGCCTCCGGCTTTTCCAACAAGGAGATCGCCAACTCGCTGGGTGTAGCCGAAGGAACGATCAAGAATCACGTGTCGAACATCCTGTCCAAGCTAGGCGTGCGCGATCGCACCAGGGCGGTGTTGAAGGCGTTCGAACTGCAGCTGGTTTAAGGCCCGCAAGCGGGTGTCCGTGCGCGCGGCGGCGCGTCGGACCTGCTCGGCTGGCGGCGATCATTTGCGGCGCAGCGTGCGTGA
>JAQGOI010000182.1 GCA_028293685.1 Lysobacteraceae bacterium
AACTCGCTGGGTGTAGCCGAAGGAACGATCAAGAATCACGTGTCGAATATCCTCAGCAAGCTGGGCGTGCGCGACCGGACGCGGGCTGTGCTCAAGGCCTTCGAGTTGCAGTTGGTATAGCTCACCACAGCCGGCAAGCGCGTCCGACTTGCGTACCGCGGGGTCCTTTCACCAGCGGATGTCCTGGAAGCAAGCCCGGGCAACACCGTAACGCCTTGACGATGGCACCGTACCTCGGCACCCGGCTGGTTTTGCCAGCCGCGTGAGGGGGAGGCGGGTGTCGTTGGCAGGTTTAGCGGCGGCGCGCTACGATGACAGGTCTACGCCCCGGCCCAGCCAGGGTGGGCCCGGAGAACCTTGAATGACCCGTTTGATCGAAGTACTGATTTCCCTTGCGATTGTCCTCGGCCTGTTTCTGGTGATAGCCATCGTGCTGCCATCCAGCCGCCACCTGAACCAGAAAGTCGAGACCAATCGCAAGCTGACGATCGTCTACGACACGCTCGACAGCGTGCGCCGCTTCAAGGACTGGAATCCCTTGCTGCTGCACGACCCCAAGATGCAGATCAAGCTCTCCGGCCCGCCGTCCGGCGTCGGTGCGCAGCTCGATTACACGTCCAAGGAGCCAGCGCTGGGTAACGGTCGATGGAAGATCGTTGCCGACGAGCCAGGCAAAAGCGTTACTTACGAGATCACCAATCCGCAGCGCGGCAGCAACAAGCGCAGCGTCTTTACGTTTCGTCCGACGGGCCACGCGGGCCGCAACATTGAAATCACCCAGAGCTACGACGTCGACTACGGATGGGACCTGTTGGGCAGGTACGCCGGCATGTACGTCGTGAGCCATGTGGGCGATGACATGAAGTTGGGACTGGAGCGGCTGACCAACATGCTGGCCTCGGTACCCAACGTCGACTATCGCCAAGCTGGGACCAAGCTGGCCGGGCTGCGAGTCGTCGACATGCCGGTTGAGGATCTGCTGGTCGTCAGTGCCGGTTCGATCGAGCGCAATCCCGACAAGATCGAAGCATCCATCAAGGCCAACCTGGAATGGATCAAGCGCTCGATGGAGGCCAGTGGCCTGATCGCCGCAGGCCCGTTGCGGATCATCTCGACCGAGGTGGGCAGCAATACCTACACGTTCGATGTCGTCCAGTCCGTGCGCAGGGGCGGCGCTGCCGCCGGTGCGACGCCGGCTGCTACGACAACCCCGGCTGCAGCGCCCGCCGCTGCGACGGGTCCGATGACCGGCCTGAAGCTGCAGGGTCCGGTGAAATACGTCCAGACCAAGGCGCATCGCGCGGTGACGGCTTCCTACACCGGCTATCAGGGAGAACTGGAGAGCCAGCGCAATGCACTGCGCGCGTGGGCGCTGACCCAGGGCCTGGAAATCACCGATCGTCCGTACGAGTCCTACAGGAACGGCGTCGACCAGGCGTTCACTGAAAACGGCCAGTTCGATGTCTACTGGGATATCAAATAGCGCACGCAGCTGACTGCACGTTGCGCACGGCGCCGCGTCCATGACGCGGCGTCTTGCATTCCGGCCCCGAGATCGCCTGCCAATGCCCACGACAACCCAGGCACCCGCGCCGCAACGCAACTGGCTGGCAGCCTGCGGCGCGCTGTATTGCGCAGCGGCCGTCGGTCTTGCTGCTTACGCGGCGCACGCCGCGATTGCAGCCGGGCAGTCCCGCCTGGAGTTGGCGGCGGTATTCGCTTTTGGTCACGGTGTCGCATTGACAGCACTGTCCTCGTCGATCAGTCGCGGGCCCGGGCGCTGGGCGCTGAGCCTGATGGCAGCCGGTGTGCTGCTGTTTTCAGGAAGCCTCTCGGGCAGCGTCCTGGTGCACTGGCCGACCACGCTGGCGCCACTGGGCGGCATGGCAATGATTGCCGGCTGGTTGGTGGTGGCCTTTACGTCCCTGCGAACCTAGGCTGACCCATGCCCCGTCACGCCCGCGGATTCGACACCCTGGCTGCCTACGACCATCTGCTGCGCGCGGACCGCAAGCTTGGCAAATGGATGCAGTCCATCGGCGCGATTGCGCCCGACCCGCGCTGGCGCAAGGCCTTCGATCCGGTTGATGCCCTGGCTCGCGCGATCCTGTACCAGCAACTCAGCGGCAAGGCCGCAGCCACGATCGTCGCGCGGGTGGAGACCGCCATCGGCAGCGATCGCTTCCACTGCGACACGCTGGCGCGTTGCGACGACGCGACGATCCGTGCGTGTGGCGTCTCCGGAAACAAGTTGCTGGCGCTGCGCGATCTTGCGTTGCGCGAATCCAATGGGCTGATCCCGACCCTGCGCCAGATGTCGACGCTCGACGACGACGCGATCATTGCCGCGCTGGTACCCATCCGCGGTATTGGTCGCTGGACGGTGGAAATGATGCTGATGTTCCGCCTGGGCCGTCCCGATGTGCTGCCGGTCGACGATCTGGGCATCCGCAAGGGCGCGCAGGTCGTCGACAAGGCCGATGGGATGCTGGCGCCGAAAGCGTTGCTCGAACGCGGGAAACGCTGGGCCCCGTATCGCACCTACGCCAGCCTGTACCTGTGGCGAATCGCCGATGCGGGATCCCGTCAGAAGGTGCCGGTCAAGCGTTCGCAGGAGTGATCAGGCGGTTGCAGCCGGCTCGTGCGGAGATTGCCAGCACCAGTGCCACGGTTCGTAGACGATGCCGTGCGGATTGCCAGGCGGGTAGCTCATCGTGAAGCCGTGATCGGCGCCGTGGTCGCGAAGCCATGCGAAAGCCGGCGTGTGCTCGAATGACGCTTCCGCGGCCGGTTCGCCGGGGGCGCCGATATCCAGCGCGCGACCGGAGTGGTGTTCGCTGTAGCCGGGGGCGGCGTTGACGCCGAGGATGTCTTCGAGCACCAGGCCTCTCGCCAGTTTCCGCTCGAAGATGCCGAGCTGGTAGTCGTGGCTGCGGTAGCCGGAAACGGCATCCATCGCCACGCCGTCGTGCAGCGCCGCGGCACGCATGCGCGTCCACGCATGCGCCGCATCGGCATGCAGCCAGAGCGGGCGCCGATAACGATCGAAGCCTGCGAACGCAAGCCATGCAGGCTCGGCGACCAAAGGCAGGCCGGTTCGTTCCCCATAATCGTCATCCAGACCAAGCGCATCCAGTCGCTCGCGCAGTCGGTGCAGAGGCAGTTGCGCGGTGCGTGGGAGGTGTCGCGGGTTGCGGAGCGTCTCAAGCGCGCCCAGTGCTTCGGCGATGCCTGGTTGGGTATGCAACGACGGCACCAAAGCATGCACGCCTTCGGGCAGATCGATCGCCAGATACCGGCCATCGCGTTTGCGCCTCAGGACATGGCGAGCGCGCGCCAGAAGTCGTGCGTCCTGGTTGCTGCGCGCGCGCAGGAGCCCGCCGGGCCAGATCTCGACATGGGATGTGTTGAGCAAGAGGGAACCTGCGCTGCGCATCGCTGCAAGCCTACCGCAGCCCGGCGCCGGATCGTGGCGGGCAGCAGGGATCTACAGCGCCTTCTTCAGATACAACTGGACCGGTGCGAAGCGTTGCGACTGGATCGCCGCGACCAGTTCCCAGCCCTGCAGTCCGAGTTGTGCCAGGCGCTCCTGTGCCGCCTCCCGGGTCGATCCCAGGAAGGTTGGTTTGACTTCCACCACCTGGTAGCTCCAGCGCTCATCGGCCATCGTCTTTCTCCACGGCTTCATTCCATCCGGCGTCGGGGGATTTGAGGCGCCTGGCCTTGCGCAGGGCATCGCGCAGCACGTATTCGATCTGGGTATTGAGGCTGCGCAGGTCGTCATCGGCCCACCGCTGCATCGCCGCCAGCACGTCGGCGTTGATTCGCAGCGGATAGGCCTTTTTTTCCGCCATTACCTGTCGCGACGTCGGCGGCGACGCATTGCCGCCGCTGCGATGATGACCACGACTGCGCCCGCCACGATTGTTGTTGTCAACATTTTTCAATCCTCGATCAGTAAAGGGAACCGGCGTTGACGATCGGCTGGGTTGCGCGTTCGCTGCACAACACCACCAGCAGGTTGCTGACCATCTGCGCCTTGCGTTCTTCGTCCAGATGCACGATGCCATTTTTCTGCAGCTCGGCCAGCGCCATTTCGACCATGCCGACGGCACCGGCGACGATGCGCGTGCGCGCGCCGATGATCGCGTTCGCCTGCTGCCGCTGCAGCATCGCCTGCGCAATCTCCGGTGCGTAGGCGAGGTGGCTGATGCGCGCGTCCAGCACCTGCACGCCGGCATCGGCCAGGCGTTCCTGCAGTTCGTCCTTCAGGTGCCGCGAAACCTCAGTCGCGTTGCTGCGCAGCGCCAGTTGCCCCTCCTCATGCTGGTCGTACGGATAGCTGGTCGCCATCGTGCGCAGTGCCGATTCCGACTGGATGTGCACGAAACTTTCGTAGTCGTCGACGTTGTAGACCGCTTCGGCCGAATCGACGACCTGCCAGACGATCACGGCGGCGATTTCGATAGGGCTGCCGTCGAGCTCATTGACCTTGAGCTTGCCGCTCTCGAAGTTGCGCACGCGCTGGCTGACCTTCTTCTTGCCGTAGAAGGGATTGTTCCAGCGCAGGCCGTTGTCCTTGACCGTTCCCACGTACTTTCCGAACAGGCTCAGCACCGCCGCCTGGTTGGGCTGGACGGTGTACAGGCCGATCAGGCTCAGGAACGCGCCAACGCCAATCAGCAAACCGGAGACGATCCTGGCCAGCGCCGGGTTTCCGTCGGCCGTGCCAGCGCCGGTCCCGGTGACAAGCAGCCAGCCGGCAAGGATCGCAACAACCAGGACGCCCAGAAGGTAGGGCAGTCCGGGGGCCGAACGAACGGGATTTTCTTTCATGACGCGCCATTCCGGGAGAGTGCTCGGCTCAATCGCCGCTGCATATAGATATCAAAACGATATCATAAACGCAATCAAATCCCGACCAGCGGCTGTTGCGCCGGACATGTCAAGGATTGAGCACCAGCAACGGCGCCGGACTATGTTCGCCGGTCACATACAGCCCGCGTCCGTCCGCAGCCCAGGCCAGCGCTTCGGCCTGCGGCAGCCAAGGTAGTTGGAAAGCCATGGGGGCCTTCAACAGCGCCTGTTCCCAGGGTTCCTGCCGCTTGCGGCGGTACACCAGCAGATCCGAGTAGGTCAGCACTGCCATGCTGCGGCCGTCGGGCGACAGGTTGGCAGCCGTTACCTGATGACGCATGCGAGCCAGGCGCGGGTTGTCCTCCAGCGACGCGGCATCGGGTTCCGGAATGCCTGCCAGATGTCCGACGCTGCGCGCGACCTGCAGGCCGCTGGTCGCCGGCCGCAACGGCAGCACGAACAGTTCAGGTGGTCGCCTGCGTTTGGAGATGAGCAGGATCTGTCCCCGAGCGGCATCCACGGCGACGGCTTCGCAGTCGCGGGGACCATCGGGCCAGCGAAAGACAATCGACCATGCCGGCCGCACGTGGCCATCGGCGACGACACGGGGTTCTTCGACAATGTGGAGCTGCAGGGTCCTGCGCAGTCCGCCGTTGTCGCCGGTATCGGCGATCAGCAGGTAATGCCGGCCTGCGAGATCGAAGCCGTCGAGATCCTCCCAGTCGGTGTTGGTCACGCCATCGACCTGCACGGTCGCCTCGAGCCCGCCGTGTTTCCCGATGGCGTACAGCGTGGGCGTACTGCCGCCGTCGTTCAGTACCCAGAACGTATCCGGATCCACCCGCGACGCGGCCATACCGCTGAGTTCGTTGAGTTGTGGCGCGACGATGAGCCCGGCCAGCTGCGCGAATGGCGGCGGCTGGCTACAGCCGGCAAGTGCCGCGCACAGCAGCAGTGCCAAGGGGGAGGGGAAGGCACGCGCCGGCATCCGGGCGAGCATGGCACGCCGGCGGTTGCGGGCGAAAGCGCGCCGCGCCGCTAAACTGGCCGCCGGTTTACGCGAAAGCATCCTGCATGGTCACCATCGGCACGCCCCTAACCCCCGACGCAACCCGCGTCCTGTTGCTCGGCGCAGGGGAACTCGGCAAGGAAGTGGCGATCGAGTTGCAGCGGCTCGGGGTCGAAGTCATTGCGGTCGACCGCTACGCCAACGCGCCGGCGATGCAGGTGGCCCATCGCAGCCACGTGATCGACATGCTCGACGGCGACGCGATCCGCGCGCTGGTGGCGCTGGAACGGCCACACGTGATCGTGCCGGAGATCGAGGCGATCCACACCCAGACGCTGGTCGAACTCGAGCGCGACTACGCGAGCAGCGGCCAGGACACGCGCATCATCCCGACAGCGCGCGCCGCGTGGCTCACCATGGATCGCGAAGGCATCCGCAGACTGGCGGCCGAGACGCTGGGGCTGCCGGTATCGGATTACCGCTTCGTCGATTCCATCGCCCAATACCGTCAGGCGGTGGTCGAAATCGGCCTGCCGTGCGTCGTCAAGCCGGTCATGTCGTCGTCCGGGCACGGTCAGAGTTTGGTGCGTGGCGATCACGAGGTCGACGCGGCGTGGAACTACGCGCAGACCGGCGGCCGCGCCGGCGCAGGACGCGTCATCGTCGAGGGCTTCGTCGATTTCGACTATGAAATCACGCTGCTGACCGTGCGCCACACGGGCGGCACCGATTTCTGCGAGCCCATCGGCCACCTGCAGCGCGACGGCGACTATCGCGAGAGCTGGCAACCGCAACCGATGTCGACACGCGCGCTGGCGCTGGCCCAGGGAATCGCGCGGCAGGTCACCGACGCGCTGGGTGGTTGGGGCGTGTTCGGGGTCGAGTGTTTCGTCAAGGGTGATGACGTCTGGTTCTCGGAGGTCTCGCCGCGCCCGCACGACACCGGCCTGGTGACGCTGATCTCGCAGGATCTGAGCGAGTTCGCGCTGCATGCGCGTGCGATCCTGGGCTTGCCGATTCCGGGAATCCATCAGCTGGGACCATCGGCGTCCTGCGCCGTACTCGCCGACGGTCACGGCGTGCCGGTTTTCGGCAACGTCCAGGCCGCGCTGCAATACCCGGACACTGCGCTGCGGCTGTTCGGCAAGCCGCGTGTGGCCGGTCATCGTCGCGTCGGCGTGACGCTGGCGCGCGGCGAGGACATCGACGGCGCGCGCCGGATTGCACGCGACAGTGCGGCGGCGCTCACGATCGAATTTCGCGACGAATGAGTCGTACTCGACAATCATCAATGCATGAACAACTGGATTGCGCGCGATGAATGAGGCTAATGGTTACGCCGTGTTCTTTTTTCCGCAGGCGCTCGAAGCGCTTGGCGAAGCCGTCCAGCCGTATCTTCAGCAGGGCCCCGCTGGTCCGCATGTCCTGTGCGGGGCGATCGACACGTCGGGATCGCTGATCGAGATGACGCTTCGCGGCGATGCCGGCGACGGCAAGCTGGTGGTGCTCGAGCTGATGGTGCCGGTGTCGATGGTGCGGATGATCGTGTCGACCCAGAGCGACGAGGTATTTGGATTCCGCCCGCGTCTGCCGGTCGACATCATTCCAGTATTGCCTGCCGTTGGTCCGACCGCCGAGCCAGCCACGGCGGCGACCGCGTCGATTCCGGAAGGCGGAGCCGGCGCCCAGGCAGGCAAGGCTTCTACGGCGGACGCTTCGACAGGCGACGCAGGCGGAAAACCGGCTGCGTGATGGGCTTAGGCGCGGTCAGCAGGCGCCCATCCGCGTCGAATTGCAACGGTCGCCAGACGTCGTCGTCACAACCTTCCAGTGCCGAAAAACGACGTTTGTAATCCATCTTCTGGTGCCCGGCGATCCAGTAGCCCAGGTACAGATGACGGCGACCGTCGCGCCTGGCCCACTCGATCTGCCTGAGGATCGCCAGCGTTCCAAGCCCCAGCGCTGCATAATCGGGATCGTAGAAGGTGTAGACGGCCGACAGCGCGTCGCCCGCGAGATCGGTGACCGCGACGGCCAGCAGTCGCTGCGACTGCGCCTCGCGGAATTCGAGAAACCGGCTTTCCGACCAGTCGCCGACCAGGAACTGGTCGAATTCGGCCACACCGTGACCGTCCATGCCGCCTTGGCGGTGACGCGCACCCAGGTACCGCTGGTACAGCTCGAAGTGTTCGTCCGTGCGGATCGCGGGCACCACGCGCGACTCGATTCCGGCGTTGCGCGCAAGACAGCGACGCTGGCTGCGGTCGGGCACGAAGCGATCCACGACGATGCGCACCGCCATGCAGGCATGGCAGGCCTGGCATTGCGGCCGATAGACCAGGTCGCCGGAGCGACGGAAGCCCCAGGCCAGCGCGAGTGGATACAGCCGGGGCAGGCGCGGATCGCGCGGATCGATCACCAGGTCGCGGGCGCTGCGCTCGGGCCAATAGCCGCAAGGATGTTCAGCCGTCTGGAACAGGCGCAGATCGTCGATCCCTGCTTGGGGCTCGGCAAGCGTGTCGTCAGCTTCTTTGGAGGGATCGCTGCCCATGGCCGCAGCATAGCGCCGGTCGTTGAACGTGGCGTATCGTCGACGGTGCCGCCCTTCTTGCTGCTGATAACCCGGGTTGGATCACGCTCCAGCCTGTGCCGTCGGGACGCACGTCATAGCGATGCGACGCAATCAGTGTCGGCCCTCGATGACGGGCGAGCTGGATGCTGCCCCTCGACCCGTTGGTGGTGCGGTAGCCGCCAATCGCCAGTGCGAGCTGCTGGGGGTCGGCCGGACAGCGCGAAGCGGGCACCACCGCGCCCGGTGCTGCCGGCAATACGGCGAGCAGTGCCGGCGATGGATCGTTTCCATCGACCGACAGGCACACGTGCCGACCCGGCAGCGTCGGCAGTTCGCCCGCAAGCACGGCAACGGCCAGTGTGTCAGGCGTCCGTGTATCGCCGGCGGGCAGCACGGCAAGGACCTGTGCCTTCCCGATTGTTGCCACGACCGCTGGCTTGCGCATCGACACGTACACGTAGGCCAGCGCAATGATCATCGTGATCACCAGCAACAGACCGACCTTGAGCCGGAATGCGCGTTTCGTCGCCGGCGACGCGATGGCCTGCGGCGTTTCGGTGCGGAACATCGGCAACGTGTAACCGGTCTCTCCGCGCGTGCTGTCGAGCAATCCGGCGTCGCGCAGGATCTCGCGCGCGGCCGGCTGGTCTTCGGACCGGACGATCCACACCGCTGGAATCGGATCGACACGCGTGTGGTCGCGATAGCTGAATTCACCGCGCAGTCCGCCCTTGTACGAACGGCCGTGGGTGATGCGCGCATCGATACCGGCATCTCGGAGCAGTTGCGCGACCCGTTCGACGTTCTCCATGCGTGGGCTACTGAAGACCTGCCTCATGCCGTCGTACCCGTGGCCGGTTTCGCCGTCGTGTCCTCATCGACCACACGGATCAATCCTTCCTGCGCGGTGCTGGCGACCAGCTTGCCGTCGCGATCGAAGATCAGGCCGCGTGCAAGTCCACGCGCGCCTTGCGCGGTGGGACTGTCGATCGAATACAGCAGCCAGTCGTCCGCACGAAACGGACGGTGGAACCACAGCGCGTGATCGAGCGACGCCATCTGCACGTTCGGTTGGTAATAACTGATGCCGTGCGGAAACGTCGCCGTGCCGAGCAGATGGAAATCCGATGCGTACGCGAGCAGCGCTCGATGCAGCTCCGGCGCGTCGCCGACGCGTTCCGCCAGCCGAAACCACACCTGCTGGTACGGCGGGCGCTTGGGAGGGTTGAGCTCGTCGCGCGGATAGACGTGGCGGAATTCGAACGGCCCCATGCGCGACAACCAGCGCTGCACCTTGATCGGCAGCCTCGCCAGCACATCGGCGGGCACCGTCGGCGATGGCTCGATGTCCTCGGGCTTCGGCACTTCGGGCATTGAAAGCTGGTGCTCGCCGCCCGTCTCGGATTCCTGGAACGACGCCGCAAGGAAGAAGATCGGTTTGCCGTGCTGGATCGCAGTCACGCGCCGCACCGAAAAACTGCCGCCATCGCGGGTGCGATCGACCTGGTAGACGATCGGATGGTCGGTGTCGCCGGCCCGCAGGAAATACGCGTGCAGCGAATGCGCATTGCGCACGCTTTCCATCGTCGCCTGCGCGGCCGACAGCGCCTGTCCCAGCACCTGTCCACCAAAGACGTATTTCGTGCCGATATCGCGACTCTGTCCGCGAAACAGATTGTCCTCGAGACGTTCGAGCGTCAGCAGTTCGATCAGCTCGGAAGCGGGGGAAGACATCGTCGCCATGGCCTTGCGCAGGGCGGCCGATTATAGCGGGCGAGGCACGGCGGGCGAGGTCGCCGCAGGCCCAGCAAGGCCGCTGCCCGCTAGGGAACCAGCCGCGGCAGCCCTGTCGCTTCGAGGACTCGCGACCACGGAAACATCGGGCCTGGATCGCGCTTTCTCGGAACCTGTATCGCCGGATCGTCGATTGCCGTTTCCAGTGCCGTGTCCAGGTCCTCATGCCCGGCAATATGGCGCAGCGGCAGCTGCGCCTGCAGTTGCCGCAGCAATCCGATCAACGCCTCGATCTGCGGCTCGGGGTAGGGCTCGTCCATCGCCTGGTGTTTCGAATCGCGCCAATGCGGGTAGCGGCCGGTATTGACCAGTTCGATGCCGACCGAATGCTCGTTGTAGCCGCGGACGTGGTTGGCGATTCGACCCGGCTGCACGTAGAGGACAACGCGACCGTCGCGATCGATGTAGTAGTGGCCGCTGTTTCCGGTCCCGCTGCCTTCATAGAGGATGCGCTCGCCGAACGTGCGCGACAGTTCCAGGGTCGGGACTTCGGTGCAGTGGATCACCACCAAATCGATCTGCGACAGCGGCCGTGCGTCGAGCCTGGATTCGTACGGCAATGGATCGATCAGCACGGGTGGGTTCGGCGGCAGGTCCGGGAACATGCGGCGATGCTAGCATCGTCGGATGACGTCGCTGTCCGCCAATTCCGAACTGGGTCGCCTGATGGCGCGGTTTCCGCGCACCGGTGCCGTGCGCTGGATTGGCCTGCGCCCGGCACGTCAAGCCGTGATGTGCGCGGTCGACGTCGTCGAGGCGATCGCTGGCGGTGGATTGGCGGGAGATCGCTACACCGGCGTCAGCGGCAAGCGCGGCGTCACGTTGATCCAGGCCGAGCATCTCGCGGTGATCGCGGCGTTGTCAGGACACGCTGCGGTGTTGCCCGAAGTGCTGCGTCGCAATCTCCTCGTTGAAGGCATCCCGCTGATCGCGTTGAAGGATCGCGTCTTCCGTGTCGGCGATACGCTGCTCCAGGGCACCGGCCCATGCGATCCGTGCTCGCGGATGGAAGCGGCATTGGGCGAGGGCGGCTACAACGCGATGCGTGGCATGGGTGGCATCTGCGCGCGCGTGCTCCAAGGCGGCGTGATCCGTCAGGGCGACCGCGTCGTGGCCGAATCATGACGTCGGCTGCGCGCGGCCATTGCATCCTGTGCCATGGATTCGAAAGCGGACCCGATGCGACCAAGGTCACCGCACTGGCCGATGCCGCCGAGCGCATGGGCTGGACGCAGCAACGCCCTGACTTCACCGACCTGGATTCACGGCGAGACATCAGCGAGTTGGGCGATGTGCACGCGCGCACGCGACGCCTGCTCGGGCTTGCGCGGGCATCCGCAGCGCGTGGGCCGCTGGTGTTGGCTGGATCGAGCCTTGGAGCCTGGATTGCCGGGCAGGTTTCGCTGCAGGTACCGATCGCGGCGTTGTTTCTGATGGCGCCACCCATCCATCTGGACGCCGCACATCCGCTGGAAGCCGAATGCGCTGCCATCTCCATCGTGCATGGCTGGTGCGACGAATTGATCCCGGTGCAGCAGGTCGTCCAATGGGCGCAATTTCGCCGCGCGCGCCTGCTGCTGGTTGACGACAGCCATCGCCTCGCCGCCCACGTCGCCACCAGCGCCGATGCGTTCGCTGC
>JAQGOI010000185.1 GCA_028293685.1 Lysobacteraceae bacterium
TGGTCGCCCCGGTGCCGGTCCACGCCCGGCGGGCCCGCGCCCACCGGGCGGCCCGCGACCCGGCGGCCCGCGCGGCAGCGGGCGACCTGGTAGTGGGGGCCGGGGCCCGCAAGGCGGCAACCGCTAGATTCAAAGCCGTGGGCGACCCTGTTCGCCCATGGGCTCGCTAGGACAGCGAGAACACGTCGGCATCCAGCATCGCGGGGAAACGCTCGCGATGCGCCTGCAGGTCCGCCGCGCTGAGCGTCGTGGTGGCAACGGTTTCGGCGTCGGCCAGTGCAAGCAACGGCTCCCCGTAGACATCGAGCACCGCACTGTCGCCTGCGTAGTGCAGTCCGTTGCCATCGTCACCGACACGATTGAGCCCGGCGACATAGCAGAGATTCTCGATCGCGCGCGCCGGCAACAGTCGCTTCCACGCCTGCGCGCGCGCAGCCGGCCAGTTGGCGACGTACAGCAACAGGTCGTAATCCAGATCCCGCGGGCGCTCCACGTCGAAGCGGTTGCGCGAATACACCGGGAACCGCAGGTCGTAGCAGACCAGCGGACAGATACGCCAGCCGCGATAGTCGACCGTCAGCCGATCGCGGCCAGCGGCATAGCGTTCGTGCTCCTTTGCGTAGCGGAACAGATGCCGTTTGTCGTAGAAGGCGAGCGCGCCGTCAGGCGTGGCGAAAAACAGGCGGTTGTAGACCGCTTCTCCATCCCGGATCTGCGCGCTGCCGGTGATGGCTGCCCCAAGCTGTTTCGCCTGGTCGTGCAGCCAGTCGACCGTCGGCCCATCCATCGTTTCAGCGTTGTGGATCGCCTCATTGCTGAAGCCGCTGGTGAAGGTTTCCGGCAGCAGGATCAAATCGGTTGCGCCGCGCAATGGTGCCATCAGCTCACCGTAATACGCGCGATTGCCCGCGGGATCGTGCCAGCGCGTCGCGCCCTGGACCAATGAAATGCGCAGGTCTTGCATGGGGTCTCCGATGGCTCTTCGTAGGAGCGGCTTGCAGCCGCGAGCTGTTGATCTTGAGCGAATGACGAAGAGCTCGCGGCTGTAAGCCGCTCCTGCGAAAAAAGTTAAAGCTTCTGCAAACGTTCGATTGCCGCATCCAGCGTCGCATCGTTCTTCGCAAAGCACAGGCGCGCGAGCTTCTGGCCGGGTGGCGGTGTTGCGTAGAACGGCGACAGCGGAATCGCCGCAACGCCGTGCTCGACCGTCAGCCAGCGACAGAACGCAGCATCGTCCAGATCGCTGATCGCGCTGTAGTCGACGAGCTGGAAATAGCCACCCGGCACCGGCAACGGTTGCAGGCGCGTGGACAACAGCTGCTCCCGGAAGCGGTCGCGCTTGGGCTGGTAGAAAGCCCCGAGCTGTTCGTAGTGTCCAGGCTCGCCATCGATCATCGCCGCGAACGCATGCTGCGCCGGCGTGAACGTGCAGAAGGTGTTGTATTGATGCACTTTGCGGAACTCGACCGACAACGCCGGTGGCGCGATGCAGTAGCCCACCTTCCACCCGGTGCAGTGATAGGTCTTGCCGAAGCTGGAGATGACGAACGCGCGTTCGCGCAATTCCGGGTAGCGCAACACCGATTCGTGCCGGGCACCGTCGAAAACGATGTGTTCATACACCTCATCCGAGAGCAGCCATATCCCGGTATCGCGCAGCAGCGTCGCGATACTTTCCATATCAGCGGTGGAGAGCATCGCGCCGGAAGGGTTGTGCGGACTGTTGATCATCAGCAGCCGCGTGCGTGGCGAAATGGCTGCGCGCACCTTGTCCCAGTCGGGCGCGAAGCTGTGGGGATCCAGCGGCACATGGACGGCTGTCGCGCCCGCCAGGTCGATCGCCGGCTCGTAGCAGTCGTAGCACGGGTCGAGCACGATGACTTCGTCGCCGGCGCACACGACGGCAGCCACGGCATCGAAAATCGCTTCGGACGCGCCGGACGTGACGGTGATTTCCGAGTCGGCATCAGGACGCACGCCGTAGCAACGCTGGGTCTTGTCGGCGATCGCCTTGCGCAGCGAGGGCACGCCGGTCATCGGAGCGTACTGGTTGTGGCCGTGGCGCAAAGCCTCGCCGAGTGCGTCCACCAGCCGTCCCGGCGGCGCGAAATCGGGGAAACCCTGGCCCAGGTTGACGGCGCCGTGTTCGGCCGCCAGCTGCGACATCACGGTGAAAATCGTGGTGCCGACCTTGGGCAACCTGGTTTCGACGATGGGTGGTGTCATCGCAGCCCGCCTGCAAAAGAGGCGTCGAGTCTAAGACACCCCCGATTCGCTGGCCGCATACATCCCGATGGCGATCATTCGGCATGGCCAATCCAGACGACTCCGAGGCGCTTGCCGCGGCTTTTCGCAACGCCCGCTACCACGTGCCGGAACTGGGTGTTGCCGGCGAAGTTCGCGTGGGCACACAACCCGCTGCACTGGAGGCGGCCCTGGGCGCGGAAGCCTTTGGATTCATTACTGCGTGGGATTCCAGCTCGAAGGCCGAACCGCGCATGGACAACGATGCCGCCGACGGGGCGCTCACGGCCGAGCTGGAACGGCTGGGCGCCGACCACCTGCGGGCATACGCCGAGGATGCCCAGGGCGCGCATCGGGAACAGGGATGGCTGGTGACGGACGTGCCGCTGCCGGATCTGGATCGCCTGGCGCGCCGGTTTGGTCAGGACGGCACGCTCGCCTGGTCGCGCGGCGAGGCCGTCCGCCTGCGGATGTACAGGCCCCGTCCGGCCGACCCAGCCGCCGAGCTTTGGACCGACTGGGTAGAATGACGCTTTCCGCGCCGGCTGCTGCCGCACGCAATGTCGCAAACCCATACCCACCCGCCGCTGCTTTCCGCACGCGGACTCGTTTTCGCGCGCAACGAGCAGCCTGTCTTCGGCCCGCTCGACTTTGCCGTGGATGCCGGCGAAGCCTTGCTCGTGCAGGGCGACAATGGCGCCGGCAAGACCACCTTGCTGCGTGTTCTGGCTGGTCTGTTGCGGGCCGACGGTGGTGAAGTGGAGATCGATGGCAACCTTGCCACCGCGGTGCTGCGTTCGCGGGCGATGGCTTATCTCGGTCATCTGGGCGCGCTGAAGGTCGATCTGACGGCGATCGAGAACCTGCATTTCGCCTGTGGGCTGCACGGTCGCCGCCGAGGGCAGATGCCCGGCAATGCCCTGGCCATCGTTGGTCTGGCGGGATTCGAAGACACG
>JAQGOI010000195.1 GCA_028293685.1 Lysobacteraceae bacterium
CGCGCGGGCCAGGAGTGCCTGCTGCTGCCCGATGGTCGCGAACTCAGGCCGGGACCGGAGTCGCCAGGATTGCAATTCATCCAGCAGGTTCGCGACGAAGCCCACCGCTTCGCGATCACCGGTCACCGCGGTCGCCGCCAGAAAGCGCGCAACACCAGCCGACTTGAGGATATTCCCGGCATCGGACCGCGCCGACGCGCTAACCTGTTGCGGCATTTCGGGGGGCTGGGTGGCCTGAAGTCCGCGGGCACCGATGAGATCGCCCGGGTCGAAGGCATCAACGCCGCCCTGGCCGAACGGATTTACGCCAGCCTGCACGGCTTGCCCGGGGCGGGCGCCGCCAGCGAACAGGACGTACGAAACCAGCCATGAAGTTGACGGTGCCAACGATGCTGACCCTGCTGCGGATCGTCATGATCCCGGTGTTGGCGGTCGTGTTCTACCTGCCGTACAACTGGACCAACTTCGCCGCCGCCGCCGTTTTTGGACTAGCCGCGGTCACCGACTGGCTCGACGGCGCCATCGCGCGTCGCTATCAGCAGTACTCGGCCTTTGGCGCGTTCCTGGATCCGGTTGCCGACAAACTGATGGTGGCCACGGCGCTGTTCCTCATCGTGCAGGGTCATCCAACCGCATGGATGGCATTGTGGGCGGCGGTGATCGTCGGCCGCGAAATTGCTGTTTCGGCCCTGCGCGAATGGATGGCGGAACTGGGTCAGCGTGCGCGGGTGGCCGTCGCCACGGTCGGCAAGATCAAGACCATTGCCCAGATGATCGCGCTGTTGTGCCTGCTGTACGCCATCAACCCGGCACGTCCACCGCATCCGATGCCGTGGATGGGCAGTTTTGTTTTTCATGTGGGCGACTGGCTGCTGGCCATTGCCGCCTTGCTGACGTTGTGGTCAGGATATGAATATCTACGCGCGGCGTGGCCGGTTTTGCGTGCTGGCGAGCGGTTGGCGGTTGACAGCCCAGCGGTGGACAGTAAAATTGCCGGCTCAGCGCGGGAATAGCTCAGTTGGTAGAGCACGACCTTGCCAAGGTCGGGGTCGCGAGTTCGAGTCTCGTTTCCCGCTCCATTGTGTGGTGAAAGATTGGGCTTCCAGCCGCAACTTTCACAGAATAAAACGCGGCAAAGCCGCGCTTTATTCTCGACACGCCGCTTACGGCAGGTCGGCGGCACATCCATGTGCCGAATAGCGAGAGCCTCGGCACGCCGGGGCTTTGCCGTATTTGCGGTTGAAAAAACATCGTTGGTACGCCAGCCTTGTATGAAGTCCACCGGCCGGGTGGCAGAGTGGTTATGCAGCGGACTGCAAATCCGCGTACGCCGGTTCAATTCCGACCTCGGCCTCCATCGCGTCACCGCATGAATCCCGGCTCCGGCCGGGATTTCTGTTTGGGCCGCGCTTGGGGCACCATTGCGCCACGCCTGGGTGGCGAAACCGGTAGACGCAGCGGACTTAAAATCCGCCGGCCGCAAGGCCATGCGGGTTCGACTCCCGCCCCAGGCACCACCTGCGGGGGAATTGCATGCGGGAGTTGGCCAACGCGCGCATCGGCGTGATCGGTTTGGGCTACGTCGGGCTGCCGCTCGCGGTCGAATTCGGCAAGCAATACGACACCATCGGCTTCGACATCGACGCCGATCGCATTGCGGCGTTGCGCGGCGACAAGGGCGACCGCAACCGTGAAGTCGACGCTGCCGAATTGTCCTCGGCCGTCCACCTGCGGTTTTCCGCGAGCCTCGGCGACCTGCGGGACTGCAACGTCTATATCGTCACGGTCCCGACGCCGATCAACGAACACAAGCATCCGGACTTCACCCCGTTGATCCTGGCCTCACGTGGCATCGGCAGCCTGCTCAAGCGCGGGGATGTCGTCATCTACGAGTCGACGGTCTACCCGGGAGCGACCGAGGAGATCTGCGTTCCGGAGATCGAACGCACGTCGGCGATGGTGTTCAACCGCGACTTCTTCGTCGGCTACAGTCCCGAACGCATCAACCCCGGCGATCGCAAGCGCCGCCTTGTGGACATTCCCAAAGTCACGTCTGGCTCGACACCGGAAGCCGCTGATTTCGTCGATTCGCTTTATCGCAGCATCATCACGGCCGGCACGCACAAGGCGTCGAGCCTGAAGGTTGCGGAAGCGGCAAAGGTCGTGGAGAACACCCAACGCGACGCGAACATCGCACTCATCAACGAATTCGCGCTGATATTCCACCGCCTGGGCATCGATACGACCGAGGTGCTGGAGGCTGCGGGCACGAAGTGGAACTTCCTGCCATTTCGACCCGGACTCGTCGGCGGCCACTGCATCGGCGTCGATCCGTACTACCTGATCCAGAAGGCGCAATCGGCAGGCTATTACCCCGACATCCTGTTGGCATGCCGCCGCATCAACGATGCGATGGGGCAACACATTGCCGCCGAAGTCATCAAGCTGATGATCCAGCGCGGCCTGGCGGTGGCTGGTGCGCGGATCCTGCTGCTCGGGATCACCTTCAAGGAAAATTGTCCCGACCTGCGCAATACGCGCGTGATCGATCTTGCGCGTGAGTTTTCGGATTACGGGGCCATCGTGGATATCCACGATCCCTGGGCCGACCCGATCGTGGCCGCGGACGAGTACGGCGTTCAATTGCTGGTGCAACCGCCCCAGGCTGGCGCCTATGACGCAATCGTGGTGGCGGTCGCCCATGACCAGTTTCGCGCGCTGGGCGCCGAGGGCTTGCGACGCCTGGGCAACGGCCGCGCGGTGATCTACGACATCAAGGGCATCTTTCCGAAAGACGCGGTCGACGCGCGCCTGTAGCGCGTGTTGCGTGACCGCAACGGGTCTAGTCGTTCGAATCCAGTACGTCGAGCACGCGCTCGGGTGGGCGGCCGATGATGGCCTTCCCGCCGTGGACGAATATCGGGCGTTCGATCAGTCGCGGATGGGCCCGCATCGCCGCCAGCAGGGTGTCGTCATCGAGCGCCGGATCTTGCAGCCCGAGTTCAGCAAAGTCCGGTTCGGTGGTCCGCAACAGGCTTCGGGCCCCTGCGCCGCCAAGCTTGTCGAGACGGCCGCTCAGCTCATCAATCGAGGGCGGCTCCTCGAGGAAGTGGCGGATGTCGGGTTCGATGCCATGTTCCCGCAACAAGTCGAGTGCGGCACGGGACTTCGAGCACCGGGGATTGTGGTAGAGCGTGCTCATTGCTCGGCCTCCGTCTGCGTCTGATTGATGATCCGGACGTAGTGGCGCTACGTGAGTGTCCGTCGGGCCGCACAGCGCCGCAGCACGGGCAGAAGACGCTGAAGCAGGGCGATCATGACAGCTCCGTCCTGATAGCCGCAGGGCCCGACGCATTGGCCGGCCGAGTGATCCTGTCGACGTTGGATCTGACGGGTATCGGCGCGATTTCAGGACACGGCCTCGCCGCCATGGCAGCGCTTGACCGCTAGGCACCAGGGCGCTATGGCTTGCCGCTACTCGCGCTGACAGTGCGATGGATTCCCGATCAGGCGACGCGCGCACGCCAACCCGATATATCCCGACATGGTGCGTGACCCGATGGACGCTCCGCGCGAAGACACCCGTCGAGGCAATGGCCATGCATCCTCAAGGATCCAGCAACCTGGGAGATCGACATGAACATCGGAGTCGTGGGAACCGGACGGATGGGTACCGCTGTCGTGCGACGGCTGCTTCAACTCGGCCATGATGTCCGGGTATGGAATCGAACCGCTGCCCATGCGCATGACGCGCTCGAGGCAGGAGCAGGGTGGAGCCCGTCGCTTGGCGATCTCGTGGACGGGTCGGACGCGGTGATTTCGTTCCTGTTCGACGATGCTGCCGTCGAGCGTATCTATCTCGGCGCCGACGGGGTGCAGACCGGCCATGTCGATGGACGCCTGTTCATCGACATGAGCACAGTCACCCCTGGCACGCACGCGGACATCGCGCAGGCGATGGCGGCGCGCAATGCCGTCTTCATCGAGTGTCCTGTCAGCGGATCGATACCCCTCGTGCTGTCGGGAGCGCTGGTGGGCTTTGCGGGTGGCGACGCTGCCGGGTTCGCGCGCGCACGGCCGCTGCTTGTGCAACTCTGCCGCCGCGTCGAGCACGTCGGGCCGATTGGTGCCGGTGCGCGGATGAAGCTTGCCTCGAATCTCCTGCTGGAAGTCTTCTGGCAGGCGCTTGCCGAATCCTTGTTGCTGATCGATCCGGCCGGCATGGATCGCGCTCGCGCGATCGACCTGCTCGCGGATTCCAACATCGGTGCGACCATCCTGCGCGCGAGGGCTACGCAGATCGTCGCGGCACTGAACGGAGAAACCCCTGGCGCGGTCGCCTTCGATGTCGACACGATGCGCAAGGACCTGCGCGACATGAGCCATGAGGCGAACGCACAGGGAAGCTCGCTTCCGCTGGCCGAGCGGACGCTCGACTGCTTCGATCAGGCGTCACGCGCTGGGATGGGCCATGTGGACAGCGTGACGTACCCGGCGTACTGGCTGGCCCGGCAAAAGGCCGATGCCGCTGCAGGCTCACGCAGCAGCGAGGGGCCACATCGGCAATCGGATGCAATCTAGCTGACGCCGGTTTTTGAGCCAGGCGGCGTCTGATGGACACCGCGAAGGAGCCGACACATGATTCCGCAAATCGCAATGCTCGTGTTGACGCCCGGCATCGCGCTCGCAAAGCCTGCCTGCGAATTCGTTTCGGTCACCTGGGCGCGGCGCGCCCGCGCCCGGTCGGAGGGCGGGGCCGGTCAATCGGATATCCGGCAGGTCATTACGGTTCGTCAACTGCAAAGAATCGCCGTGGTGTGTTCGATCGTCCTCTCCTTTGTGCTGGCAGGCTGCAGTCCATC
>JAQGOI010000228.1 GCA_028293685.1 Lysobacteraceae bacterium
TCCAGGTCCAGCCAGTTGGCGCTGCTCGACGCCTTTGGCGGCCATGATCGCGAAGTGGCGCTGGTACGCACCGCTGCCCAGACATGGACCAACCTGCTGCGTGAGCGCGACTCCCTCTCCACGCAAGGCGACGTATCCGAGCGCATCGGCTGGCTGGAACATCAACTGGGCGAGCTTCAACGCGAATCGCTCGAACCCGGGTCCATCGCCGAACTGATCGCCTCGCATCGGCGGCACGCGCATTCGGCCGCATTGATTGCCAGTTGCGAAAGCGCGCTGTCACGGATGGGGGGCGATGACGGCCCCGCCCTGTCGCACCAACTGCAGCAGACCCGCGTTGAATTGTCCCGGCAGGTCGAGTTCGAGCCGCGATTGGCCGATGTCGACGGCATGCTCGACTCGGCGGCGATCCAGCTGGACGAAGCGCTGGTCCTGCTTGAGCAGGTGCGCGCCGACCTTGAGCTGGACCCCGCCGCTTTCGACGATCTCGATCGCCGACTCGCGCGCCTGCATGACCTCGCCCGCAAGCACCGCACGCTGCCCGAGAGTCTCGCCGCGCAACGCGACATCCTGATGGCCGAACTGGAATCGCTGCGCGGTGCAGGCGATCGCCTGCGGGAACTGGACGGAGAAATCCTGGCAGCTGCACAGAGCTGGCGACAGGCCGCCGAAACACTTGGCGACCGGAGGGCAATCGCCGCCGACGCCCTGTCGCAATCAACCACGAACCTGATCGGCGAACTCGGCATGGGCGGCGGACGATTCGAGGCCGCGCTGCAGACACGCGACCTGACCCGGCCCGATCCACAGGGTGCCGAGCGCGTCGAGTTCCTGGTGTCCGCCAACGCCGGCCAGCCGGCGCGCCCCTTGCGCAAGGTCGCCTCGGGCGGCGAGCTGTCTCGCATTTCCCTAGCGATCGAAGTCGCCGCGCTTGGCATGGACCCCGTGCCGACGATGGTCTTCGACGAAGTGGATTCGGGAATCGGCGGTGCTGTCGCCGACATCGTCGGGCAGAAGTTGCGCGCCTTGGGCGCGACCCGTCAGGCGTTGTGCGTGACACATTTGCCGCAAGTGGCGGCGCAGGGCCACGCCCATTACCGGGTTAGCAAAGCCGAGCGCTCAGGCATGACGCAGAGCGCGGTGCGCGTGCTGGACGCAGGCGAACGCGAGGCGGAACTGGCACGCATGCTCGGCGGCGTCAAAGTAAGCGAAGAAGCGCACGCGGCGGCACGAAGGTTGCTGCAGAACGTCAACTGAGTGCAGTTTCGCCCATGTGGGAGCGGCTTCAGCCGCGACCCCGCCTGACGAGCAGGTCTTGCCGCTTTGCGGTCGCGGCTGAAGCCGCTCCTACAAGGAAGATCCTGACTTCATCAGCGTTTCCTGCGCACATAGAGCACCAGCGCGTGATCCTGGATCTCGTAGCCATGGTCGGCGGCAATGCGGCTCTGCAAGGCTTCGATTTCGTCACTCTGGAACTCGATGACCTTGCCGGTCTCGATATCGACCATGTGGTCGTGATGCTCGCCACGATCCAGCTCATAGACGGCGTGGCCGCCTTCGAAGTTATGTTTCAGGACGAGCCCGGCCGCCTCGAACTGGGTCAGCACGCGATACACGGTCGCAAGGCCGATCTCGTCGCCCTGGTCGAGCAGTTGTCGGTAGATGTCCTCAGCCGTCATGTGCCGCGGCTTGAGCCGCTCGAGCATCTCGAGGATTCGCATCCGCGGATGCGTGACCTTGAGACCGACCTTGCGCAGATCCTGCGATTCCATCGGGCCACCGGGTGGCGTTCACAGAGGCCTCGGACGGCGAAGCGGCCGATACGGGATTGCACTGACGCGCAGCGCCGCATCCGGAAACGACCGCCAGTGTATCATCGGGTCCGTTTTCCCTGACCCTGCGGACCCGAATGCGCAAGCTCCTGCTCGTCGTCGCTCTGGCGACAACCACTGCCGGGTGCGGCATCCTTTACAAGCAACCCATCTATCAGGGCAACCTGATCGACAAGACTGCCGCTGACCAGTTGAAGGCAGGCATGAGCAAGCAGCAGGTGCAGGCGTTGCTGGGAACTCCCTCGGTCGCCGATCCGTTCCATCACGAGCGTTGGGATTATCTCGCCAGCGAGCGCAGTCGCACTGGCCGCATGCAGGTCAAGGATCTGACGCTCTGGTTCGAAGGCGACGCGCTGACCAAATGGGATGGCGGGTATTTCCCGGAGCAGGACGCAGCCCTGGTCAAGAAGATGGGCCGCTTCGGCAATCTGCCGAAGGAAAAAGACAAGAAGAAGCATCAGTAAGGCCTCGCTCGGGTTGCCGGGCCGGCTCCCTACCTGCCGCGGGCGCGCCGGCGGCGTGCCTCTTTTGGATCGGCCTGCAACGGCCGCAGCAATTCGAGCCTGTCGCCGTCGCGCAGCTGCGTATCGGTTCCCACGCACTGGCCGAAAATCGCATAACCGTCGATCCCTTCCAGCGACAAGCCGCTGCCACTCAGGGCATCGGCGACGGTCGCGGATTCAGGCAATGTCAGATCGACCTGCTCGTATGCGCTCGGCCGGGCATTGACGACCTCAATCCTGATCGACGCCACGTTCGGCCTCGTCATGGTTGGCCACGGACACGAAGTCGTCGACCATCCGATCGGCCAGCGCCTGGAAACCGAGTGTCATGGCGTGTCCCAGAAGACGGCTCTTTGGCTCGAAATCGAGGACCAGCGTCACCTTGCAGGCAGATTCATCCAGCGCATGGAAGTCCCATCGGCCGGACAGTTTCCGGAAAGGACCGTCGCGCAGCTCCATGTCGATGCGATGGGGCGGTTGCAACGTGTTGTTCGTCGTGAACCACGTACGCAATGCACCCAGGCCAAGATCCAGCCGGGCGACGACATGGCTGTCGTCGGACTCCAGCACCTGGACGCTCTCGCACCAGTCGAAGCGACGCGGATACGCCGGGATGTCGTTGACAAGCGAGAACATCCGGGCGGCGGAGTGTCCGACAAGGGCGCTACGTTGGATTCGGGGCATCGAGCGCTCGCCTGTTCAGGACCGTTCGGGAGACAATGCTTGCGATGAGCAAGAAAACAGCGGGCAAGGATAAGGCAAACGGCGGCGGTACCATCGCGCTGAACAAGCGGGCCCGCCACGAGTACCACCTGGAGGAACGCTTCGAGGCCGGCCTGGCCCTGCAGGGTTGGGAGCTCAAGTCGATCCGCGCCGGCCGCGCGAATATCACCGAGGCCTACGCCGTCATCCGCGACGGCGAGTTGTTCCTGTTCGGGGCGCAGATGACGCCCCTGATTTCGGCGTCCACGCATGTCGTCGCCGATGCCCACCGTACCCGCAAATTGCTGCTGCACAAGCATGAAATCGACCAGTTGATCGGACGCGTGCAACGCGACGGCTATACGCTCGTACCCACTGCGCTCTACTGGAAAGCCAACAAGGTGAAAGCCGAACTGGCGCTTGCGAAAGGCAAGCAGTCGCATGACAAACGCGAAGCGAGCAAGGAAAAAGACTGGGCACGCGACAAGCAGCGCCTGCTGCGGCGGCATAACAAGGACGCTTGAGCCCGACGGCTCAGAACCCGGGCGGAAGGTACTTGAACCGCGCCATCTGTTCGCGATGGTCATTGGTCACGCGAGCAATCTGGTCGCGACTGAGTTGCTCACGCCACTGGTTCATCCGCCCCTTGCGGAAGAAACGATCCCCTTTTCCCGATGCCTCGACGAAGCCGTATTGGCGTTCCATGCCCGCAAGAACCGGGAAACTCGCGTGCTTCAGGGCTCGCTCGAAA
>JAQGOI010000250.1 GCA_028293685.1 Lysobacteraceae bacterium
TCCATCGTCGTGGGCGAAGTAGCTCCGCCGGTAGCAAGCCGACACAAGTTCCGCGCACGCCTTGGACGTGCTGTAGGGATCATGGCCTCCGAGCAGGTCTCCCTCGCGATACCCGGCGGGCGTCGGCGCCGTTTCGTAGACCTTGTCCGTGGTGGCATTCACGACGGTCCGTACCGAAGAGCAGCGGCGGACCGCTTCGAGCATATTCACGAGGCCCATGACATTGACGTCGAACGTGTCGACGGGCTCTCGGTATGCCCGTCGCACCAGCGCCTGCGCTGCCAGGTGGAACACGACCTCCGGCCGGAATGCGGCGACGGCTTCCTGCACACCCTCGGCATCGCGAAGATCGACGCAGACCTCATCCGCCAGCTTCATTCCGAGCAGGTCCCAGTGCGCGGGATCCGTTGGTGGATCGAGCGCAAGCCCGCCGACCTCGGCGCCGAGGGCCTGCAACCAAAGCGCAAGCCACGAGCCCTTGAAGCCGGTGTGGCCGGTGACAAGGACGCGTCGACCGGCGTAGGCGCCGCCGAACAGCCGGCTCAGACCCAGGTTTTCCAAGGTGCGCTCCCGCTCTGCCACAGATCCTCGAGTTTGATCTTGTCGCGCAGCGTGTCCATCGGCTGCCAGAACCCCTCGTGGGTATATGCCGACAATTGGCCGTCGCGGGCCAGGGCTTCCAGTGGTTCCTGCTCCCAGGCCGTATCGTCGCCATCGATGTAGGCCAGCACGCCGGGTTCCAGCACGAAGAAACCGCCGTTGATCCAGGAGCCATCGCCTTGCGGCTTTTCGGTGAAACGGATGATCCGGTTGCCCTCAATGTCGAGTGCGCCGAATCGTCCGGGCGGCTGCACGGCACAGATCGTTGCAAGTTTGCCGCGTTCGCGATGGAACGCCAGCTCCGCGCGGATGTCGACATTCGACAACCCGTCGCCGTAGGTAAAGCAGAAACTGCCCTCGTCGAGAAACTCTGCGGCCCGTTTCAGGCGGCCACCGGTTTGGGTGTCCTCGCCGGTATCCACCAGGGTCACCCGCCACGGTTCGGCATGGCGGTGATGCACCTGCATCTGGTGGCCCGCGAGGTCGAACGTTACGTCCGAGGTGTGCAGGAAGTAGTTGGCGAAATACTCCTTGATTAGGTAACCCTTGTAGCCGAGGCAGATCACGAAGTCGTTGATGCCATGGTGCGAGTACGACTTCAGGATGTGCCACAAGACCGGCTTGCCTCCGATCTCGATCATCGGCTTCGGTCGTATTGTCGTTTCCTCGCTGATGCGAGTGCCGAGACCACCTGCAAGAATCACTGCCTTCATCGATTGCTCCCGACGGACGCCGCCGCCGCTTCAGTGTGCCATGTCATGGCGCATCTTCCGGGCGCTGAACCAGAGACGTTGGTTCAAGGTCGGCATGTCGAGGAGTTGACGCTTGAACCACGGCTGCTCGGAGTTTTCGCTCTTGCGCAGATATTCCATGGCGTCGTCCGGCAGACCCGCCGTGAGCAGGTAGATGGCCTGGTTGCGAGCGACCAACGGGTTGTGCCCGTAGGAATAGGCAGCGTCGAGGGACGCCATGGCCCGGCCGAGGTCGTGCTCCGCGACTGCCTGCTTGGACATTTCGACATAGAGATAGGCCAGGGTGCCGCCGTCGCCGGCGAACGCCGGGTTGCGAATGAGTGCCTGCGTCAGCTGCAGGAAGCCGCCATCAGGCAGCGTGCCGTGGCAGCGATTCCCCCGAGCTTCGTTGCCGAATTTCGATGCCATGTCCGGAACGATGTGAGATCTGCGCACGTGGCTGGCCAACGATAGCAGTCCGCTCCATTGGGACGCGGGAAGGCCTCGCGTGTAGCAATCGAGCAGTGCCACCTGCATCGCCAGTTCACCGGCCTCGGGCATACGCGCCAGGCCGTCCATCAGCGTCCTCCGGGCGCCGGCGGCGTCGCCGGTGTCGTACTGGTAGCTGGTCAGCATCTGCACGGCGCGGACGGAACGCGGATTCTCCTGCAGCCAAACCCGGGCCAGCGCGCCGCGGTCGCCCCACGTGCGCGCATTGAGCGCGGTAAGGCCGGCCGCGATGGCGATCCACGCGCACAGCAGCAGCCACGCGCCGCGACGATAGCGCGGTGCCGCGGTCGCAACCGTGGCGGCGAGCGCATACAGCGGCCCGACCATCGGCAGGTAATTGCGGTGCTCGAAGTACAGCTCCAGCGGCCAGACCGTCGACTCGATCAGGTGCCCGGCGAAAAACCAGAACACCGCTAACGAAAATAGCGGCGCGCGCGTGCGCAACCGCCAGGCGGCGATGAGCAGCGCGCCAATCGCCAGCAGCGCCAGCGCAGTGCCCGGTGGCGAAAACAGGTCGTGCGATACCGCATAGTCATCGTGGAAGACACCGGCGCCACCAATACGCGGTGTCAGGATGCTGCCGAGGTAGTCGAACATGATGCGGGCCTCGGTCAGCAAGCGCTCGCCGAGGGTGAAAGGCCGGAAGAGGTAGCCGCTACTTATTTGTCGGTGCCCGATCAGTGCGGCGCCGGCCAGTGCAACGATCGGCAGGGCGCAGCCGGCAATGAGCAGCCGACGATTGGCGGGTGCAAACCGTTCGATGTCGCCACGCAGCAACGTGGCGTTGAGCACGGCCGCGTAGGCGAACACCAGCACCCCGTTTTCCTTGCACAGAAACGCGACCAGCGCCGACACCGACAGCACCACGCCGGCGGCCACGACACGTCCGACTCCCGGGTCCCGGACGCCGCCGATGACGCGCGCATAGCCTGCAAGTCCTGCGAGCACGGCGATGCTGCACAGGATGTTCATCCGCTGGACGACGAGCATCGTCGCCGACAACTGCATCGGATGGAGGAGCCAGATCGCCATCGTGGCCAAGGCGATCGCATCGCTCCACGGCGCCGTCTTCGGCAACGCGCGTGCCATGCGTCGCGACAACGCGAACACGAGGACTCCGGCGAGCAGGTGGAACAACAGGTTGTCGCGCTTGTACGGCCCCGGAACGGTGGGCCAGGCCGAATCCTCAATCAGGAAGCTCAACGCCGCCAGCGGCCGGCCCGGGTTGCCGGTGAACGCCGCCAGGTACTGGCCCAGGCTCGCGCGAGTGGCCTCGCCTCCGAGTTGGGTCAAGTTGGCGAGATTCGGGAAGTCGTCGAAGACGAACGGCCCGCTCAATGCCGGATGGAAGAGCAGGTAGGCGAGCAGTAACAACGCGACAAACGCCACCGTTGTCGCATACGTCGACCACAATGGCATCGCGCTGCGCGATGCGGTGTCTTGCGTGCTCAAGTGCCAACCCCTTGCGTCGTGTCCACGGAAGTCTACGG
>JAQGOI010000252.1 GCA_028293685.1 Lysobacteraceae bacterium
GATGGCAATCAGCCGTTGCATGGCCGATTGCGCGCAGTCGGTCATGTCGGTGCACTGCGCTTTCGTCATGCAGAAGGCTATTCGCGACCGGCGAATCCATGGCAGGTCGACATCGCCGCGGGGCTCGGCATCACGGTGCGCGGCTTCGATGCCCAGGCAACGTGGACTACGGTCCTTGGCGCTTCGCGCGGACGCGCGTCGTGCGAGCCCTGGCAGTGCAGCGGGCACGGTGGCTGGGTGTTGCGGCTGTCGCACGGTTGGTGAGCGGCCTGAAAGAACGTCACAGCCAATGGCATGTCACGCTGTTCCTGCGGAGTTCCCGCAGCGCATGCAACGTCAAATCTGGCGATGCCGATGCCGGGCCGCTATGCTCCCCGTTCACTTCACGGGCGCGATCCGATGGCTGGCAAATCCTGCGATGCCCTGGTCATTGGCGGCGGACACAACGGTCTCGTGTGCGCGGCGTACCTTGCCGGCGCCGGAATGAAGGTGCGCGTCCTGGAGCGGCGCGGGATCGTCGGTGGCGCCGCTGTCACGGAAGAATTCTTCCCGGGCTTCCGCAATTCAACAGCCAGCTATACGGTCAGCCTGCTCAACCCCAAGGTCATCCGGGACCTGCGCCTGGCGGAGCACGGGCTGCGCGTGGTCGAGCGGCCATATGCGAATTTCCTGCCGTTGCCCGACGGGCGCTCGTTCCGCCTCGGCGGGGAGCATACGCAGGCAGAAGTGGCGAGGTGGTCGACGCGCGACGCGCAACGGTTGCCCGAGTATTACGCGATGCTCGACCGCGTCGTGCAGGTGCTGCGCGAGTTGATGGTGCGCACACCGCCGAACGTGTCGGATGGATTCGTTCTCGCCGACTGGCTGTCATCGCTCGATGTCGCCAGGCGGCTCAAACACCTGGACATGCGCGGTCGCCGCGACCTGCTGGACCTGTTCACCAAATCGGCCGGCGAACTGCTGGACAGCTACTTCGAATCGGCGCCGCTCAAGGCCGTCCTTGGCTGGGATTCGGTGGTCGGCAATTTCGCCAGTCCATACACGCCCGGTTCGGCGTACGTGCTGTTGCATCACGTGTTCGGCGAGGTCAACGGCAAGTCCGGCGTCTGGGGGCACGCCATCGGCGGCATGGGCGCGATTACTGCCGCCATTTCGAAGGAGTGCGCCGCGCGCGGAGTGATGGTCGATACCGATGCCGGCGTCGAGCACGTGCTGGTCGAAGAGGGTCGTGCAGTCGGTGTGCAGTTGACGGACGGGCGGCAAGTGCGCGCTGCCACCGTCATCTCCAACGTCAACCCGAAGCTGCTCTACCAGAAGCTGATCGCGCGGGAGCACCTGCAATCCGATGTCGCCGAGCGCATGGATCGCTACCGCTGCGGCTCCGGAACCTTCCGGATGAACGTCGCGCTTTCAGAACTGCCCGACTTCAACGCCGCACCTGGCATCCACCAGCAGCCACACCATCAATCCGGCATCCTGATCGGGCCATCGCTGCAGTATTTCGAGCAGGCGTACTTCGACGCCAAATCGCGTGAGCACAATCCGGGCTGGTCGCGTCAGCCCATCGTCGAAGTCGTGATCTCCTCGACGCTCGACGATACCCTGGCGCCAGCCGGCCAGCACGTGGCCAGTCTGTTCTGCCAACACGTCAATCCGGTCATGCAGGACAACGGTGGCTGGGATGCGCACCGCGATACCGTGGCTCAACTCATGCTGGCAACGGTCGACGCCTACGCGCCGAACTTCAAGCGCAGCGTGCTTGGTTACAAGGCACTCACGCCGCTGGATCTGGAGCGGGAATACGGGCTCATCGGCGGCGACATCTTCCACGGCTCACTCGGCCTGGACCAGCTCTTCAGTGCGCGTCCGCTGCTGGGGCAGGGCAACTACCGCGGTGCATTGCCGAACCTGTATCTGTGCGGGTCCGGTACCCATCCAGGCGGCGGCGTGACCGGATTGCCGGGCCGCAATGCCGCACGCGAAATCCTGCGTGACCTGGGGCGCAAACCGCGTCCGGACTAATACGAAAGCCCACTGTGGATCGGCTTTTTTCTGAATCCGTCAGCTTCGTGCTGCAGTGCAGCGTGCAACCGCAATAACGATTCCTTCACGATTAAACCTGCACCCGACGTGGGGGAGGGAGCAGAGCCCGTACCGGTTCGCCGGTGCGGGCTTTTTTATTGGATTCGCTGAATACGCGCGAGGTCCAAACCGCTGCTGCACCGCATCAAGACGACGTGTTTTTGCCATCGTAGACTCGCGCGCCGGAAGCGTGCGCTTGGTCACGCTTCCGGGCTTCCGTCACGCCATCCTGTCAATCCCTCCTGAGGCCCCTTCCAATGAACAAGCTCGCCAAAGCCATTTCCGTGGCCATCGTTTTCTGCGGCGCCGCAACCTCGGCGCACGCCGCAACCTACATCGTCACTGCAAAATCACTCGCGTTCGACACCGCGCTGGCGCGCAAGATCGAGGCCGCCGGTGGCACGGTCACCGCACGGTTGCCGCAGATCGGTGTTGCCGTCGTTGAATCGTCCGACAGCACCTTCTCCGCGCGCGCAGCGAAAGTGCAGGGCATCCGCTCCGCCGTGTATGACTACACCTTCCAGTCGGACCCGTCCGAAGCGACGAGTGTCGTGGATGCCGATTTCACCAACCCGCCGAATTCGGGCGACGACGACGCCCGCTTCGACCTGGAGTGGGGCAGCCAGGCTATCGACGTGGCCGGAGCGTGGAATGCCGGTTATCGTGGTGCTGGTGCCACGGTCGCTGTCCTGGACGCCGGCGTGTCGTGCCAGCATCCCGATATTGCAGCCAACCTGCTACTGAGCGAATCGACCTCGTTCGTCCCGGGCGAAGGCGTCTGCCACCCGCTGGTCAATGGCTTCAATCACGGCACGCACGTGGCCGGGATCATCGCTGCGCCTGACAACGGCATCGGCACGATCGGCGTTGCGCCGGAAGCCAAGATCCTTGCGGTCAAAGTGTTGTCGGATGCAGGCAGCGGCAGCTTCGCCGGCATCATCCAGGGCATTGTCTATGCCGGTGATCACGGCGCGGACGTTATCAACATGAGCCTGGGCGTGCACGGCGGCCTGCCGGTGAATGGCAAGGGCGCCAACGACGTTTCGGAACTGGTCAATGCAACCAAGCGCGCGGTCGCCTACGCGCGCGCGCGAAATGCGCTCACTGTCGTGTCGGCGGGCAACGATGCGATGGATCTGGATCACGCCAGCGGCGTGAAGATCTGCGACACCGACGGCGTCTGCTACGTGGCCAACCTGCGTTCGTTCCCGGCCGAACTGCCGGGCGCGTTGTCGATTTCCGCCACCGCACCGATCGGGTGGGCGAAGGCGCCGACCGCGACGTTCCTCGACAACCTCGCCAGCTACTCCAACTACGGTGCGTCGGCGATCGCCTTTGCTGGTCCGGGTGGTGATTCGGCGTATCCGGGCAACGAAAACTGCACCATGGCCGGCATCACGCGTCCGTGCTGGGTCTTCGATCTGGTGTTCGCACCGGGTGGTTATTCCATAAGCAATGGGCAGGTGCTTGCTTCCTACAGCTGGGCGGCGGGCACGAGCATGGCGGCACCGCACGTCAGTGGCGTAGCCGCACTGATCATCGGCAAGCACGGCGGCACGCTGGCGCCGTCGGAAGTCGAGCGCATCCTGCGCGCGTCGTCGGACGACCTGGGCAAGCCGGGCAACGATGCGGCTTACGGCGGTGGTCGCGTCGACGCTGCGCGGGCTGTCCAGTACTGATCGTTTTCAGGACGATGGTGGATCACCAGCGGCCACCTTCGGGTGGCCGCTTTTTTTTGAACTCGTCGCGCGTGCCAGAATCGGTTGCATGGACAGTCCCGGTTCCGTGGAGACGATCGCCCTGCGGGCGCTGGAGCGATTGCGCAGCCGGTCGCCGTCCCTGTGCGAGCTGCTGTCGGATACGGATGTCGCGGCGAACGTGACTCTGCTCGCCGTGGCAAGCGACTTCGCCATCGCCACGCTCCACCAGCAACCCGGGTTGCTGCCCTCGCTGATCCGAGGCAACGCGGCTGTGGCGCCGGTACTGGCCGACCAGGACACCAGCCAATGGCCCGTATTGCTGCGTCGTTTTCGCGCTGCCGAGTCCGCGCGCCTCGTCTGGCGGGACGTACTCGGCCAGGATGATGTCGATGCAACGCTGGCGGGAAGCACTCAGCTGGCCGAGTGCTGTCTGCAGCTTGCGCTCGATGCGCTTGAGCGCGAGTTCGTGCAACGGTATGGCGTCGTGCGCAACGCGGCGGGCGTCGCGCAGCGTCTGGTCGTGTTCGGCCTCGGAAAGCT